>DATCZS010000001.1:0-3125 GCA_036525795.1 Acidimicrobiia bacterium
TGAGTACGAGGCCATGATGCTGAGGGCGCCCTCCTCGATCGCAGCGATGTAGGGAGGAAGGTGGAGTGCCCGAAGGGTTGCCTCGTCGACCTCGGTGACTCCCTGATCGATCGAGTAGTTGGCGGTCACGGAGGTTCCCCAGGCAGTCCCGCCGTCACCTACGTAGTGCTTGGGCGTCGCAAGCACTGCGGTCGGCAGAGACAGGTCTACGCCCTGGAGACCGCGTATGTATCGGGCCGCAAGGCGCGAGACCCTCTCCGGGTTCTCCGAGAATCCCTCGTATGTTCGTCCCCAGCGGATGTCCTGGGGCACCGACACGGCCGGGGCGTAGTTCCAGAACGCACCGGTGGCAACCATCTCGAGCGCCGTGATCCGCCCTATTGCCTCCACCAGGTCAGCGTCGTTGGCGGCGCCCAGTCCGATGTTGTGAGGGAAGATCACCGCCCCGTACACGTTGTTGTGGCCGTGGACGGCGTCGACCCCGTACAGCAGTGGAATGCCCAGCCGGGACGAACGTGCCTCAGCCTGAAAGCCCCGGATCATCGCAGCCCAGGATTCGGGGGTGTTCTCGACCGGTGAGCCTCCGCCACCGCTGAGGAGGGCTCCGATCCCCAGGCGGGCGATGTCCACGCCGGCGATGCTGTTCTTCTGAACGAGGGTCATCTGTCCGATCTTCTCGCCGAGCGTCATCCGGGCCAGGAGATCCTCCACCCGCTGTGACACTGCAAGGCCGGCTTGTTGGTACGGCGGAATCGGCCCGCTGGTGGAGGTCGTGGCTGCGGTCGTCGGCGAGGTCGAGGGTGCGGAAGGCTGGTCGCTGCAGGCAGAGAGCAACCCGACCACGGCGCCGATGACAACCACCATCCACCCGTCGACTGACCGTCGCTCACGCATCGTCGAGCCCGAGGACACCCTCGAACAAGAGCGATCCAGCGGTGTCGGTGAGCTCCAGGCGAAGTGCCCCTGTTCCACCATCGGGGATCCCGGCACCCAACGAGGCTGCCCCGCCAGGATCGAACGCGATCTCACCCTCGTAGATGGCTTGTCCAGCGAGGGTGAGCAGCGCCGACACCGACTGACCAGGGTGAAGTCCGAACACGTCGGCGGTGACCTGTCCGTCGGCGACCGACAGGTCCACCAGGACGTCTCGGTTGGCGTGGGTCACGTTTTCCAGACCCACGGTTGGGGCGTAGGTCTCGTCGAACCGGATGACCTCGCCGGGTCCGATCTTCGTTGGTGTGAAGAACTCTCGCGTGAGCCCCGCCCACAGTTCGATGTATGGGCGGGCCTCGTTGGGCCCGGCCTGGGGGTCGATGTCCGCCGTCTGGGGATACCCCCACGTCCAGATCTTGAGTCCAGGCGTGATCGAGTTGTCCGCGATCCTGAAGATGCCCTCCCCGCTCATGTGGTCGATCACCCCCCAGAAACCGGCACCACCCATGTCAGGGAAGGCGTATGCGATGCCGAGATCGGACCAGTTCCCGAACCGACGGAGCCGATCGAACCGATACACGTCGATGAGCCCGGTCGGCTCTTCTTGGGCGGCGATCCCCTCCCAGTAGGAGGGAATCCGGATCAGGTCGACCGGGGCGACGATCTCGGCGTCGGCGCCGGTGCGGGTGTCGCCCGGCTCCGACCCCGGGGCGAGGGTGGCGTTCGTCCAGTACTCGAACGACGCGGTTTCGTCTGTCGGGTTGTCGATGACGACCTCGACGTCGACTGCTGCGCGGCCGGAGGTGAGGGTCACCATGTAGGTGAGTTCGAGGCCCGTGGCACTTCCGTCGTACTGCGAAGGAACAAACGGATGATCGGTCTCGTCCACGAACGACATCGCCACCGTGACCGAGGTAGGGGTGTCCTCGACGACCTCGAATCGCCAGGGAGCGAACCACGTCTTGCCGTGCTCGGGCTCGGGGAACGTGGGAAAGATCCCGCCGTAGACCATGAGCCAGTTGAAGTAGAACACGTTGGTGTCGATCTGATACGGCACGCCAACCGGATTCTGATAGAGCTGCTCGTGTCCGGTGGGCTTGTACACGATGGAAAGGATGCGCCCCCCGAACTCGGGCAGCAATGTCACCACCAGGTACTCGTTTTCAAGCACCCAGGTCTCGAAGGTCTGAGAGGACCTCGTCTGTCCGTCGTACGACCCCGGGGCGATGGTGCCGAAGCGGGTCGTCTCGTACTGATAGGTCTCCCACGCGACGGTCGATGACGTGAGCGTCACCTTGTCGGGCGGAGCGGATGAGGGCGGGGGCGGATCCTCACTCCGGGCAGTCGGTGAGGTCAGGGCCGGGTCCGGCGAGCGAACGCCTCCACACGCCGTTGCCACCACGGCCGACACCACGAACAGCACGACGGCGAACGTCTTGGGTCTGACGGGCATCAGCGTCGACGGTAGCCGCCCGTCGAAGAGGCGCCACGCTGGGCGACGCCGCTGGTTCACAGATTCGACGCCAGGAACGCCGACAGTTCCGTCTCGTTCGGACTGTGCAAGACACCGGGAACCTGCGAGCACACCAACGCGGCAACCGCGCTACCTACCCGGATCAGGCCCGCTCCCCGGAGACCCTTCAACAAGCCGTAGACGATCCCCGCCCGGAAGCCATCGCCCGCGCCCGTCGTGTCGCGGACCGCAACTTCGAACGGCGGATGTGTGGCGGGCCGTTCTGACCCGCGTCCGTACCACACACCGGCCCCTCCGAGGGTGAGGACCACCAGCCCCTGGCAGTGTCGGGTGTACTCGGCGAGCACCCGACCAGGGTCGGCAGCGTCGACTGTCCGGGCCGTGTACTCCTCCGAGACGATCACCACCGCTGCGTGTCGAGCCATCTCCGAATCCGGGGCGGCGTCCACGGTGACGTAGGGGATCCCGTGGGCCCGAGACAGACGCGACACGGCGACGGACTGTTCCTCGAAGAACGGGTCCACATTGACGATTCGACTGCTGCGTATGTCGTCTTCGGATGGCTCGTCCCAGTCCCGGTCCGCCAGGAGGCGGACGTAGCTGCCGAGGATGGTTCGCGCATCCCCATGCGACACGACCACCTCGGTCACCCCTTCGGCTTCCTCGGAGGCGGAGACAGCACTGCAGTCCACTCCCGCCGAAGTGAGTATGCCGAGAG
>DATCZS010000002.1:0-4571 GCA_036525795.1 Acidimicrobiia bacterium
CGGGGCCGGTCCGCCGCCGCCCTCGAGCTGGTGCAGGAGATCCTGCAGGGGATTCTCGACTCGGACGATCCGCAGGCGGCGGTCGATGAGCTGATCGAAGTCGGTCCCGAGTTGGCCGGCCGCATCGAGACGCTGGTCGACACTGCCCGTGGTGTCACCGGCCAACTCGAGGGTTTCGAGAAGGGCGACGAGGTGGCGGACTACGCCAGAATGCTCGTCGAGCTGCTCGGACTGCGGGAGAACGCACAAGGCGATCCCGGCCGACCCGATTCGACCCCGGTCGGGCCACCCGACGGCGTCCCCGCCGGACCGCCCGCCACCCCATCGGGCAATCCCGAACCCGGGCCCCCCTCGCCGTAAGCTGTCCGGATGACCGATTCGGAGTCGGTCGTCTCGCGCGATCACGGTGCGTCGCCGCGGCGATGGCCCCCTACTCGAGAAACGGTGGAAGCCGCCGTGGCCGGAGACGACGCCGCCCTGGGAGCCATCCTCGCGCTCGGATTCCCCAAGCTGGTCGCCTTCTACCGCGGCATGGGCCTGCGCCACGCCGACGCCGAGGACGTGGCATCGGAGGCCTGCGAGGGCGTCGTCCGCAACCTGCCCCGGCTGCGCGATCCTGCCTCGTTCGAGGCGTGGTTCTGGACGATCGGACGCAACCGCTTCCGGACGCGGCTGCGCCGCAAGGGGAGAGTCGAGCGCGAACTGGACCCCGGGGCGGTCTCGGACCCGTCCGATGCCGCCATCGCATCGGAAGAGCACGGGTTCATCCGGGAGGCGCTCGCCCAGCTCTCGGATCGGGACCGATCCATCCTCTGGCTGCGCGAGGTCGAACAACTCAGCCACGACGAGATTTCCGGACGGCTGGGAATCGCCACCGGTGCGGTGCGGGTGGCGGCGCTCCGGGCACGCAGGCGGCTCGAGGAGTTCTACCGCGAGCGGGCGGGAGAGGAGAGCCCATGACGGACATCAGCTCGGCGCAGAACCCTCAGATCAAAGACCTGGTCCGGCTCCGCGATCGACGCCACCGGGATCGATCGGGGCGCTTCGTCATCGAGGGATACCGGGAGCTGGGCAGGGCGATCGAGGCCGGACTCACACTCGAGACCCTCTACGTCTGTCCCGAGCTGTTCCTCGGACCGAACGAGCCGGCCCTCATCGCGTCCGCCGAAGCGACGGGAACCGCGGTGACCACCGTTTCGGAGCAGGCCTTTCGCAAGGCCTCCTACCGGGACCGACCGGAGGGCCTGCTCGCCACCGCCCCGCAACCCCCCGCCGGCCTTGACCGGATCGAGGCCTCCGGCGTCCCTCTGCTGCTCGTCGTCGAATCGATCGAGAAACCGGGCAACCTCGGCACCATGCTTCGCACCGCAGACGCCGCAGGGGTCCGGGGCGTCATCGTGTGCGACCCGACGACCGACCTCTACAACCCCAACGTGGTCAGGGCTTCGCTCGGAATGCTGTTCGTGGTACCCGTTGCCGTCGCCTCCACCGCAGACACCGTCGCCTTCCTCCGCCGCCACCACATCAGGACGGTGGCCACCACACCGTCGACATCGCTCCTTCACTGGGATGCCGACCTGACCGGACCGATCGCCGTGATCGTGGGGACCGAGCAGTACGGGCTGTCGGATGCATGGCTCCGTGCCGCGGACACCGCCGTGCGGATCCCGATGGCCGGACGAGCCGACTCGCTCAACGCCGCCATGGCGGCCGGCGTGGTCCTGTTCGAGGCGGCTCGCCAGCGCGCTCAGACGCCTCCCTGAACCTCGATCCCGTCGTTGCGGTCGCACCACCGGCACGTGATCGACTCGGCCTCGTGGGAGAGTACGTCCTCCTCGTCGACTGTGACCTCGCCTCCCAGGGTGTAGTGGTAGTACCGGCGACGCCGCACCACCTCCACCACGTCGAAGCGCGTCTTGTTTCCGCAGTGGCGGCAGCGGAACGGTCCCAGGTCGGGCGAGTCGCTCATCGCCGGGGAGTCTACGGCATCCTTGGCGTCGAACATGTGTTCGATGTAGAGTCCAGCAGGCGCCACTCCGGCCAGAGAGACCGCACGCAATGGCACTTCCCCTTCAGCGCTCGTTCGACGAACTCGGAACCCCGCTCCACGACGTCACCTTCTGCGTCGTCGACCTCGAGACGACCGGCGGGTCACCCGCCACCTGCTCCATCACCGAGATCGGCGCCGTGAAGGTTCGGGGAGGCGAGTGCCTAGGGAGGTTCCAGACACTGGTCGATCCGGGCATGGAGATCCCCCCGTCGATCGTCATCCTCACAGGTATCACCCAGGCGATGGTGGTCGACGCGCCGGGGGTCGAGTGGGCGCTGCCCGCCTTCCTCGAGTTCTGCGGTGACGCCGTCGTCGTCGGACACAACGTCCGGTTCGATCTCGGATTCCTCAACGCTGCGTGCGAGCAGCTCGGCTATCCCCGCATGGCGAATCGTTCGGTCGACACCGCCGCCCTGGCGCGCCGGCTGGTGCGCAACGAGGTGCGAAACCTCAAGCTGGCCACGCTGGCCGCCCACTTCCGTTCACCGGTCACCCCCAACCATCGGGCACTCGAAGACGCCGAGGCGACCACCCACGTGCTCCATTCGCTGCTCGAGCGCGTCGGCAATCTGGGGGTGACGGCCCTGGAGGATCTGCTGCTGCTCCCCCGGGCACGGGGCTCCGCCCACTATTCGAAGATCCACCTGGCCCGCGACCTCCCCCGGGCGCCGGGGATCTACCTCTTTCGGGACCGGAACGACACGGTGATCTACGTGGGCAGGGCGAAGAACCTGCGCACGAGGGTCAGTTCGTACTTCTACGGTGACGAGCGGCGATCGATCGCAAACCTGCTGCGGGAGCTGCACTCGGTCGACCATCAGGTCTGCAGCGGGGAGTTGGAGGCGGCGATCACCGAGGTACGGATGATTCACGCCCATCTCCCCCGCCACAACCGCCGCTCGAAACCCCCCAAGTCGAACCACTGGGTGACGGTCACCGGCGAGCCGTTCCCCCGGCTCTCGCTGACCAGGGTCCTCCACCCGAACGCCCCCGCCAGCCTGGGCCCCTTTCGATCGAGAGCTCACGCCGAACTGGTGATGGCAGCCATCTGGGATGCCGTGCCGATCCGCCGATGCGCGGGCAAGCCCGGATCCCGGCGAGGCCCCTGCGCCCCGGCGCAACTCGGTGTGGCGATGTGCCCGTGTGACGGATCGCTGGATCAGGCCTCCTACGGCGCGGTCGTCGACCGGCTGGTGGCGGCGATCGACGCCGATCCCACGCCCCTCCTCGATCCTCTCGCAGAGCGCATGCGCGAACACGCCGTCGGTCGACGGTTCGAAGAGGCCGGATGGCTCAGAGATCGGTATCGGGCCCTGGCGACGGCGCTCGAGCGCCGTCGGAGCTGGCAGGCGCTGTGTCGCGCAGGGTGGATCGAGGCAGACGACGGAACCGAGTCTGTGGTGATCGACTCCGGCCGCTTCGTGGCGGCATGGCCCTCGTCCGGTCCGCGTCCTCTGCTCCCTCCCCCGTCGACGGATCCAGGAAGCCGCACCCCTCCCAGCGTGGCCGTGGCGGAGGAGGCGGCGCTCATCTGGTCATGGCTGTGCAGACGGCAAACCCGCATCGTGTCCGCCGATGGCGCCATCGAGCTCCCGGTGCCCGGTATCCCCGAGCTGACCGGAGCGGCGTAGCATCGCAGCGATGCGCTTCACGATCAGGGAAGGCACCGACCCGGTGGCTCGAGCGGACGGCACCCTGCTGCGCGCCCTCGGGCTTCCCGCCGGAGGTGTCGTGGCGGTCGGCAGGTCCGCGGTCCTCGTCAAGGCCGGACAGGTGCCGGATCCCACCGGTCTCTCCATGGGCCCGACTTCCCGGGAGAACGCCGGCGTCTCGCTGAATCAGAGCGTGGACGTGACGAGGGCCGTCCTCGGTCCGGCGGCGACCGTCGCCATCGATGCGGACGAGCTTCCGGCCGAGCCGCGGCGCCTGGTGCGGGCCCTGCAGGGACGCCCGGTCACGACCGGCGACCGCCTCGATGTGCCAGAGGGATACCTGGAGGACGGATCGGCTGCGGTCGCCATGGTGGTGTCCGCGGTCGAACCGGGACCGTCGGGGACGATCGGAGCAGGCACGCGGTTCGTGACCCGGTCCGAGCTGGTCGGGCGGGCGGGAGAGCCGGCCGGGTCGACCCGGCCGGACGCCCTCCCGGAATCCGGGGAGCCACCGTCCGGCGCTCCGTCGACCTCCGAAGCCCTCCTGGCCGGCCTGGAGGCGGAACTCGACCTGCTCACCGGCTGGTTCTCGCTGCTCACGTCGCCCCAGGACCTGCCCAAGGCCTGGGGCCTCCCCGCCGTCGCCGGCATCGTGCTCGAAGGACCACAGGGATGCGGGAAGTCCGAGTTGGTGGCCGCGGCCGCGTCAGCAGCCGGCGCACGCGTTCACGAGGTGGCGGTCGACATGGTCTTCAAGCCGGAGCGGCTCCTCGACCTCCTCGAACGGGCGGTCAAGACCGAGGTCGAACCCGTCGTCATCTTCGTCGACCGGCTCGAGGCGGTGGCCGGCGACGAAGGCCTGACCCCCT
>DATCZS010000003.1:0-17465 GCA_036525795.1 Acidimicrobiia bacterium
CCCTGGGCAGCCTGGTTGCGCTGTGGGTGGCTGCTCACGGGGAGGCCGCCGGTGTCGTCCTGTTCGGCCCCAGTGATCACATGCTGGTCCATCCCGACCTGCAGGATGCAGCCGACAGGAGGGATCGGCTCGCCATCGATCTGATTCTCGGGTGGACCCACACCGGTGACTCCCGGCTGGGAGGTCACCTCGAGGCCGGCTCGTGGAAACGTGCGCTGCTCGAGCGGCTTCTGGAGCGCCACCTCGAAGGAGCCCTGGCGATCGATCTGCGGGCGGTCTCCCGCCACGACCCGGTTGCCGACGCCGTCGACGCCGAGGTCCCTGCGCTCGTAGTTCTCGGCTCCGCCGACCGGATGACCCCGGTCGGGGCCGGGCGAGCGCTCGCCTCACATCTGGCTGCCGACGCCGAACTTCTGGAGATCGACGGCGGGTCTCACGTCGTGTTTCTGGAGCAGCCCACCGAGGTCATGCCGGCCCTCCTGTCCTGGCTCTCCCGCGTCCACCCCGCCTCTTGATCTGGGGGGGAGGCGGTGCCACACTCGCGCAGCGCGCTCATCAAGAGCGGTTGAGGGACAGGCCCTGTGAGACCGCGGCAACCGGGGAGGCCCCCACGGTGCCAACGCCTGATCGATGAGTTGCCGACGGCGATCTCGCCCGAGGCGCTCCGAGCGCGGTCGTGAAGAGAGGACCCGATGACCGACCCGGAAAGCCGACCCGAGATCCTCAACATGGGAGCGGTGGGGCGCGTGGAGACGCGCTTTCACACCCTCTCAGGGCCGTTCGTGACCCAGGCGGGGGAAGAGATCCCCGAGGTCACGCTCGCATACGAGATCTACGGCGACCCCGCCCCCGACGGATCCAACGTCATCCTCGTGTTCCACGCCATCACCGGGAGCGCCCACGCCGCCGGATACAACCCGTCGGTGTCGGTCATCGGCGATCTGTGGACCGAGGAGGTCCATCGCGGCTGGTGGGACGGGTTCATCGGGGACGGGCGGGCGTTCGACACGTCCCGGTGGGCGGTCATGTGCGTCAACTACCTGGGCGGGTGCTACGGGTCGACGGGCCCGCGTTCGCAGGACCCCGCAACGGGGAGACCCTACGGCTCCCGGTTTCCTCAGATCACCCTCACCGACATCGTCGACTCCCAGGCCAGGCTCCTCGACGAGCTCGGGTACCGGCGAATCCACGCCACCTCCGGCGGCTCGGTGGGCGGGATGATGGCGGCGGTGTTCGCGGCGCGATATCCCGACAGAGTCGAGGTGGTGGTGCCGATCGCCGCCGGGTTCACGGTCACCACGTTGCAGGCCCTCCACAACTTCGAACAGATCGTCGCCATTCTGCGCGATCCCGGCTTCGAGGGGGGTGACTTCTACGACGGTCCCGGTCCCGAGTCAGGCCTGGCCCTGGCCCGGATGATCGGTCACAAGACATTCGTGTCGCTCGACGCCCTCGCCGAGCGGGCCGGGGAGGAGGTGGTGCAGCGCGAGGACCTGGGCGGGTACCGGGTGGTGACGCCGCTCGAGTCCTACATGCTCCACCACGCCCAGAAGTTCGTCCGGCGCTTCGACGCCAACACCTATCTCGCCATCATGCGGCTCTGGCAGCACTTCGACATGGTGGCCGAGCTGGGCGGCGAGACGATGCATGATCTTCTCGAGCGTTGCCGGCACCAGCGCTGGCAGGTGTTCACGATCGACTCCGACGTGTGTTTCTACCCCGAGGAGCAGATGGCGATGGTGAACGTCCTCAAGGCGGCCGGTGTCCCCACCCGCCGGTACACCGTGCATTCGGAGAAGGGCCACGACGCCTTTCTCACCGAGCCTCATCTGTTCGAGGCGTTGATGCGCGACGCCTTTCAGGGTTGGGAGGACCGCACCGTCCACGACCCCGGGAGCCTCTGAGCGCCCGGTCGACTCGGGCGCCCGATCAGCGTCGATCGCGCCGGAGGGAGGCGGGGCGTCCCTGGCCCGGGGGACCGGCGAACACCTGGGCGATCTCCATCCACCTGACGGCGGTCTCGCCGGTGACCGCCAGGTCGGTGTCATCGATGTGCCGCCGTTGGGCGACCACCATGCAGAAGTCTTCCACCGGACCCCTGACCGCGTCCCCGGCGTCCTCGTTCCAGGTTCTGCTCAGCCCGGACGGGCCGGTGAGCTCTACCCGCACTCGCCGGCCGGGTGCGGTCAGCCCGCGGTTCTCGAACGAGAAGCGGAAGGTCTTCACTCCCAGCTCGGCGATGTGGAAGAGCCGGTCGGTCGGTGGACGACGGACGTCGAGCGCGTCTGCCACGTCCAGCCCGTGCGCCCAGGTCTCCATCAGCCGGGCAACGGCGGAGGACCGGGCCTTCATCGGCGGGCCGAACCAGGGGACGCGGCGGTCGGGATCGGCTGACCGGAACGAGGCGAGCAGGTTCTCGCGCGCCGTTCGCCACCAGGCAAGGAGCTCGGCCGGGACCATCCTCCTTCCCCGATCGAGGTGATGCACCATGAAGCCCTCGGCACCCTGTGCGAGCGCCTCGTTGACACCTCGCATGAATGCGTCCGGGTCGGTGACCGAGCGTGCGGCCTGTTCGTCGAAGAAGGCGAGGTGGGTGACCTGATCGCGGACCCTCCACGGCTCGGCCGGAGTGGGCAGGTCCCACCGGTCGTCTGGGAGATCGGAGACGAGTTCGTCGAGCGAGCGGTGCTCCGCGGCGAGATCGGACAGCACTGCGTCCATGCCCGGATGGTAGGGGTTCAGGAGCGGCCGACCTCGATGCCTGACATGAGTTCCAGCGCCTTCACCAGCGCGTGATTGCCCTCGTCGCCCAGGCCGCGTTCCTGCAGCGTTCGATACAGCTGGAACACCTGGCCCGTGGCCAGAGCGGGGACGCCCAGCTCGTCCGCGGCATCGAGGACCAGACGCAGATCCTTCTGCTGCAGGTCGATGGTGAACCCGGGCGTCCAGTCACGCTCGATCATCTGCGGCCCCCGGTTGGCGAGCATCCACGACCCGGCTGCACCGCCGGTCACCGCAGACAGCGTCGCCTCCAGGTCCAGTCCCGCCTTCTGGGCGAACAGCAGCGCCTCGGATGCCGCCCACTGGTTCACGACCACCAGGATCTGGTTCACGAGCTTGACCAGTTGGCCGGCCCCCACCGGCCCGACGTGGGTGATCGTCCGTCCGAACGTCTCCAGATAGGGCCGGGCGCGAGCGACGTCGGCGGCTTCTCCCCCGACCATGATCGAAAGGGTTCCCCTGGCCGCTCCTTCGGAGCCGCCCGACACCGGTGCGTCCACCCAGCGGCTCCCGGCGGCGGCGACCGCGCTCGCCAGCACCCGGGTGGCGCTCGGGGAGATCGTCGAATGGTCGACGACGAGCGAGCCGGGGCGAAGCCCCTCGAACACGCCGCCGGGCCCGTTCACGACCGCCTCGACGTCGGCGGTGTCCGAGACGCAGATCATGACGATGTCGCTTCGGGCCGCGAGGTCGGCGGGCGAGTCCATGACCCGGGCGCCTTCGATCGCCTCCGCCTTGGTTCGAGTACGGTTCCACACCGCCGGTACGTGGCCGGCCGAGACGAGATTCCGGGCCATCCCCGACCCCATGATCCCGATGCCGATGAATCCAATCGAGTCCGTCACGTGGTGTCCTTCCGCAGGGTGGGGTCCAGGGTACGGCGCAGACTCGCCGGTCACTCCACTTCGGAGTCGGCCTCCACCACGACGAGGGTGGCGTTGGCGTCCACCTGATCGCCCGGGCTGCATCGAATCGAGGCGATCTCACCGGAGAACGGGGCACGGAGGGTGTGTTCCATCTTCATCGCCTCCATCACCACCAGCGGCTGGCCCTCCTCCACGCGCTCGCCGTCGCGGACGTGGACCGCGATCACCTTGCCCGGCATCGGGGCATGGAGCGAGCCGGGCTCGTCTTCGGTCTCGGCCAAGGGGAAGCGGGAAAGCACACGGAGCTCGAGTCCGCCCGCAGGTGTCGACACGTCGCGGCGATCGCCCACCCGGCGGATGCGGTACCAGCGAAGGTGTCCGTCGACTTCGAGCCCGATGCGCTCTTCGTCTGAGCCTGCGGCCAGGCGCACGACCGCAGGCCGTGTGCCGTCGACGTCAGCGACGATGGCCCCGTCGGATCCGATGGCGTAGCCGATCGCCACCACCCGCTGATCGTGGCTCATCTCGACCCGCTGCAGTTGGGACGGGACATTGCGCCACCCGGAGGGAACCGAGGTCTGGATCCGGCTGTCGCGGCGCCGTTCGATCTGGTCGGCGATGGCGGCTGCCAGCGCCGCCAGGCCGATCCCCTCATCCGACAGGAGCGGCCGGCTCATCTGGACCGGATCGTGCCGTTCGAGGAAGTGGGTGTCGGTGGCCCCGGCGAGGAACTCGGGGTGCTCGAGGATCCGGACCAGCAGGTCGCGGTTGGTGACCGAGCCGTGCAGCGAGGCCATCCGCAGGGCCCGGGAGAGCAGGACGGCCGCCTCCGGGCGGGTGGGCGCCCAGGCGATGACCTTGGCGAGCATCGGGTCGTAGTGCGGGCTGATCTCCGACCCGCTCTCGACCCCGGACTCGACCCTGAGACCGGGCAGATCGGGGAACTCGACCGTGTCGAGCAGTCCGGTCACGGGGAGGTAGCCGGCCCGGACGTCCTCGGCGTAGAGGCGCACCTCGATGGCGGATCCGGTGATCGTCGGGTTGAGGGCCTCCTCCGGCATGTGAAGACCCTGGGCGACGAGGATCTGGAGCCGGACGAGGTCGAGGCCGGTGATCTCCTCCGTCACCGGGTGCTCGACCTGGAGCCGCGTGTTCATCTCGAGGAAGAAGAACTCGCCGTCCTGGAACAGGAACTCGACCGTCCCGGCGCCCACGTAGTCGACGGCGCGGGCGGCGTTCACCGCAGCCTCGCCCATGCGCCGCCGCAACTCCTCGTAGATGGCAGGAGAGGGGGATTCCTCCACGATCTTCTGATGCCGCCGCTGGATCGAGCATTCCCGCTCGAACAGCGAAACGGTGTTGCCGTGGTGGTCACCGAACACCTGGATCTCGATGTGGCGGGGCGCGTCCAGATAGCGTTCGAGGAACACGGTGCCGTCTCCGAACGCCGAGATGGCTTCGCGCTCTGCGGCGCGGGTGGCCTCGATCAGGTCGGCCCGATCGCGCACGATCCGCATTCCCTTCCCTCCGCCACCGGCCGAGGCCTTGACGAGCACGGGGTATCCGACGCCGTCGCCCGCCGCCAGGATGGCGTCTTCGTCGAGGCCGGTCAGGTCCACGCTGGGGAGGGTCGGCACGCCTGCCCCGGCCATGAGCGCCTTGGAGGCGAGCTTCGAGCCCATCGTCTCGATCGCGTCCGGGGATGGCCCGACCCACACGAGCCCGGCGTCGATCACCGCCCTGGCGAAGGCGGCGTTCTCGGCGAGAAACCCGTACCCGGGGTGGACGGCGTCTGCTCCACTGCGGCGGGCGGCTTCGACGATGGCGTCGATGCGGAGGTACGACTCAGCCGGGCTGGCCCCACCGAGGCTGATCGCCTCGTCGGCTTCTGAGACGAACGGCGCGGAACGGTCGGGCTCGGAGTAGACGGCAACCGTGGCGATCCCCATCTGCCGACAGGTCCGGAAGATGCGGCGGGCGATTTCCCCGCGGTTGGCGACCAGCAGCTTGGCGACCATGGCCCGGGAGGCTAGCGATCGGAATCGGGGCTAGATCCCCTTGGGTCGCAGGTAGCGCTCGGCGAGGGCGGCGAGAAAGTCGATCACCAGGGCGAGCATCGCCACGAGGGCGGCTCCGACGAAGATGGCGGTGTTGCGCTGCAGCTTCAATCCGGAGTTGATCGTCTCCCCCAGACCGCCGGCTCCGATGAGGAAGACGAGGGCCGCCATGCCCACGTTGATCACCAACGCGGTGCGGACGCCGGCGAGGATCACGGGCACCGAGAGCGGCAGCTCGATCCCGAGGAGCGTCTGACGCTTGGACATCCCCATGCCGCGAGCAGCCTCGACGGTGGCCGTGTCGACCTGGTCGAGACCCACCATCGTGTTGCGGAGCACGGGGAGGATGGCGAACACGGTGAGCGCGATCACGGCGGTCACGGCTCCCCTCCCGAGCCACGTGAAGAAGATGATGATGAGCCCGTAGGCGGGGATCGCCTGGCCCGAGTTGGCCACGCTCAGCACCGGCCCGGCGAAGCGGCGGTAGGCGGGACGGGTCAGGAGGATCCCCAGCGGGATTGCGATGAGGATCACCAGCAGGGTCGACCAGAAGGTCACGTTGATGTGTGACTGGAACTGGTTGATCAACTTCTCCGGCTCGAGGATGTCCGCGGTGGTTCGGTCGAAATCCGAGTAGATCCAGACGATCGACGTGGTGAAGGCGAGGATGACGAGCATCACCGGCGTGATGATCAGGCCGATCCGCTCCCGGATGGCTCCGGCTGTCCCGGGCGTCCGGCTGCCGGCCGGGGGAGCCGCCGCGGTGGTGGTCATCGTCGGACCTCCGCCGACTGCCTGGCTCGTTCGGCTTGCTGCATCTCCTCGAGGAACGAGGTGAGCAACTCGATGCGCACTGCCCCCTGGTATCTCCCGTCCCTGTCGACGCACACGGCGGTGCCGGTGACCGATTGGAGCATCTGTTCGAGGGCATCTCGGAGGGTGTCCTCCGGTTCCACCCTGACCCGGACTGCGACGCCCGCCTCGGAGAGCGCCTCGGGCTGGTCCATGTCGCCCGAGTCGATCCACCGCAGGGGCCGATCCCTCTCGTCGAGGGTGAGGACGTAGCCATCGGTGGACCGGTCGAGGGCGGCGGCCACCTGATCCCGAGACTCGGGCATCTTGATCGTGGTGACGTCTGTGAGGTCGAGGTCGCGAATGCGCTTGAGGTTGAGCCCCTTGAGAATGGCCCCGGAGCCGAGGAAGTCTTCGACGAAGTTGTTGGCCGGGTGGGCGAGAATCGCCTCGGGTGTGTCGAGTTGGGCGATCGTCGACTGATCGCGCAGGATGGCGATGCGATCACCCATCTTTATGGCCTCGTCGATGTCATGGGTGACGAAGACGATCGTCTTCTGGAGATCGGCCTGGAGACGGAGGAACTCGTTCTGGAGGCGGTCGCGGGTGATCGGGTCGATCGCCCCGAACGGCTCGTCCATCAAGAGCACCTCGGGGTCCGCTCCGAGGGCTCTCGCCACACCGACCCGCTGGGCCTGTCCTCCTGACAGCTCCTTCGGGTATCTGTCGCGGTAGATGCCAGGGTCCATTCCCACCATGTCGAGCAGTTCGTCGACCCGCGCGGAGATGCGGTCGTCGTTCCATCCGAGCAGGTGAGGGACGGTGCCGATGTTCTCGGCGATGGTGCGGTGGGGGAAGAGTCCGATCTGCTGGATCACGTAGCCGATCCGCCGCCTGAGCAGGTCGGCGTCGACGTCGGTGACGTCCTCCCCGTCGAAGATGATGCGCCCACCGGTCGGCTCGATCATCCGGTTGATGAGCCGCAGGGTGGTGCTCTTGCCGCACCCGGAGGGTCCGACGAGCACGAGAACCTCCCCCTTGGGGATGTCCAGGTTCAGTGCGGCGACCGCCGGGACATCGCTGCCCGGGTAGGTCTTGCTGACGTTGTCGAGATGGATGAAGGTCGACATGGGAAGGGCTCCTTGGTCTCAGCGGAGTCCGGGCGAGGTGGTCGCGCGGTGGATGAAGGTGAAGATCAGGTCGAAGAACAGGGCGAGACCGATGATGAGGATCGTCCCGGTCCAGATCGACTCCACCCCGTTGGGGAGGCCGTAGCGGGCCAGCCCGTCCTTGATGAAGTCGCCCAGGCCGCCGCCTGCCACCAGTGTGGCGATCGCGGCGATTCCGGCCGTGAGCAATGCAGACACCCGTATCCCGGTGATGATCACCGGCCACGCGAGCGGCATCTGCACCTGCCACAGCCTCTGGCGAGAGCCCAGTCCCATCCCGCGAGCCGACTCGAGGACGGCGGGGCTCACCTCGCTCAGCCCGGTCACGGTGTTGCGGAGGATGGGGAGGAGGGCGTACATGAACAGGGCGATGAACGGTCCCCAGAACCCGAGTCCCACGATCGGCAGGAAGAGCGTGAACAGTGCCAGTGAAGGGAGCGTGAGGAAGACCGAGGCGATCGCCAGCGCCACCTCCCGGGCCACCGGACGGTGGCGCACCCAGATGCCGACGCCGACGCCGACCACGGTGGCGGCGGCGATGACCGTCACGATGTAGATGGCGTGCTCGACCGTCAGTTCGAGGACCTCGTCCCATCTGCCGTTGATGAAATCGATAAAGCTCCGGATGCCGTCCATCGGTTCCTCTCTTCGAGCGGGGTCGGGGGCCGACATCGGCCCCCAACCCCACCCGGGTGTTCAGCCCTGGATCAGGCCCTGGTCGATCAGGTACTGGCGGGCGACGTCCTCGGGGTCGGCGCCGTCCTCGTTGACCTGACGGTTGAGCTCCTGCATGAGATCGTTGTCGAGGGGGGCGAGGATCGCCTCGGCGACCGTGTCGAAGGCCTCGGGGGCCTCCTGGTATGTGTCGTCGCGAATGTTCATCGAGACGTTGTAGATGATCATCACGCCCGGGTCCTCGACCACCGTGAGGTCGAGTGCCGGAATGCGGCCGTCTGTGGTGAAGACCTCGCCGAAGTCGCAATTGTCCTGGGCGGTCTCGGTGTAGATCACACCGGTGTCGAGGATCTCGATCTGGTCATCGGGAACCTCGTAACCGGTCGCGTCCTCGAACAGCACCAGGCCGTCCGGCCTGGAGGGAAACTCCGATTCGAGGCAGAGCGTGGCATCGGGATTCGCCGCGAGGTAGTCGGCCATCGACTGCATGTCGAACGCCCCTCCGTTGCCGGCCGTCAGCTCCGGGCTGGAGGCGAAGCCGTAGGTGTCGTTGAAGGGAGACCGGCTGAGCCAGCGGATGTCGTTTCGTGCCAGATCCTGTTCGCGCACGATGTCGGTGAGCGCGGCCGGGTCGAACGGGATCTCGTCCTCGATGGCCAGGTGCACCGAGTAGCCGGTGCCGTTGTACTCCATGTACGTGTCGATCTCGCCGGCGAGAAGGGCCTCGCGGGCAACCACGGTCCCGCCCAGGTTCACCTTGTTGTCCACGGTTGCGCCCAGCGCCTCGAAGGTGATCGCCATGATCTCGCCCAATACGAGCTGTTCGGTGAAATCCTTCGAGCCGACCGCGATCTCGATGCCGGACAGGTCGACATCTGCCAGCCGGCCGGCCCCTCCGACCGCGTCGGAACTGTCGTCGTCGCCTCCGCAGGCCGCGGCGACCATCGCCAGCCCGAGGGCGAGCGCGAATACACGCCGAAAACGTCGTGTCTTCATGTTGATTGTCCTCTCGATTGTTCACGACCCGACTCTCCGCTTCGAAGCGGGGCAGGTCTCGTTGTGACGGGCGGACACCGAGTGCCGACGCCGTCGGGCGACCCCCTGTACGCATCAACGCACGCTCCACCGGAACCCTGACGGCTCGACGGCGAGGTCGGCGCATACAGCACGCAACACGACGGCCCGCAAAGAGCGGACCCGAGACGGACCATAGGGGCGGCCAGGTCGTTCGCACAATCGAGGCCTGGGTTCGCCCGGCGGTGCCGGGCACAACCGCTACATCCGGAAGACGCCGAAGACGTCTGTGCCTTTCACCGGGGCGGAATGGGTGGCGGAGAGGGCGATGCCCAGCACGGTTCGAGTGTCGCGCGGGTCGATGATGCCGTCGTCGCGTACTCTGCCGGTCGAGTAATACGCCTGCTCCTCGTAGGAGATCTGGGCCTCGATGAGGGCGGTGCGTTGGGCGTCCGCCTCCTCGTCATATTCCTGTCCCCGCGCCTCGGCCGCTGCCCGTCCGATGATCGACATCACCCCCGCCAGCTGCTTGGGCCCCATCACCGCCACCCTGTGCCCGGGCCAGCCGAAGACGAACCGGGGGTCGTACGAGCGCCCGGACATCCCGTAGTTGCCCGCTCCGTAGGAGGCGCCGGCCATGATCGAGATGTGGGGGACGGTCGAATTGGCGACGGCGTTCACCATCTTCGCCCCGTCCTTGATGATCCCCCGCTGCTCGTACTCCTTCCCCACCATGTAGCCGGTGGTGTTGTGGAAGAAGACGATCGGCACGTCGTAGCGGTTGCAGAGCTGGATGAACTCGGTGGTCTTCTGGGCCTCCTCGGAGAAGATGACGCCCTGCTGATTGGCGACGATGCCGACCGGGAAGCCGTGGATCGAGCCCCAGCCGGTGACCATCGACGTGCCGTACAGCGCCTTGTACTCGTCGAAGAGCGATCCATCCATCACCCTGGCGAGCACCTCGCGCATGTCCATGGGGATGCGCAGGTCGTGGGGGATGATGCCGAGCAGGTCGTCTGCGTCGTGAACCGGCTCGTCGGGCGGCATGGTGGGCCCGTACCCCTGCTTGCGCCAGTTGAGATGGCCGACGATCTGGCGACCGATCCGGATGGCATCGAGCTCGTCCTGGGCGAAGTAGTCGGACAGACCGGAGATGCGGCTGTGCATCTCGGCCCCTCCGAGTTCCTCGTCGGTCGATTCCTCTCCGGTGGCCATCTTGACCAGCGGCGGCCCGCCCAGGAACACCTTGGCCTGCTCTTTCACCATCACCGCGTAGTCGGCCATACCCGGGACGTAGGCTCCGCCGGCGGTGGAACTCCCGAACACGAGGGCCACCGTGGGAATTCCCATCGCCGAGAGCTGTGTGAGATTGCGGAACCACTTGCCGCCGGTGAGGAACACCTCGGCCTGGTCGGGCAGGTCGGCACCGCCCGACTCGACCAGGTTGACGAGCGGGAGTCGGTTCTCCCGGGCGATGTCCTGGGCTCGCAGGCTCTTGGGGAGCGAGTAGCGGTTGGACGATCCCGCCTGACTGGTCGGGTCGTTTCCGCTGATCATGCATTCGACGCCGTTGATCACGCCGATCCCGGTCACCCCGTTGGCGCCGAGGGGCTTCTCCGAGCCCCAGGCGGCCAGTGTCGACAGCTCCAGGAAGGCCGTGTCCGGATCGATCAGCAGCTCGATCCGCTCGCGTATCAGCAGCTTGCCGCGTTGGCGATGGCGGTCGATGTACTTCTGGCCGCCCCCCATTCGCGCCTGCTCGAGCAGCTGCTCGAACTCCCCGAGCCGTTCGAGCATCGCCGTGCGGTTCGCCCCGAACTCCTGGGCAGTGCGGTCGACCCTGGTGGGCAGGACTTGCATGACAGCAGCCTACAGGAGCAGCCGGAACCGGCTCCTCAAGGCGACCGCCACCGGCGCCGTTCAGGGCGAAGTCGACCGCACCGGTGAGTCACCGGTGTTCGTTTCGCCTCAGCTTCCGCTCTGACCTCCGATGTCGGTGGCGTAGGCCGCGTAGACCAGATCCGATCCACGCTGGCGATGCAACACCAGCTCCCTCATCAGCCCCAGCGCCCACGCCCGGATCGCCTCCGGGTGGGTGGACGTCAGCGAGCCGATCAGGTCATCGATGGTCCGGGCGATGTCTACGTGGTCCCTCTCCAGCAGCTCGACCGTGACGCTCAACCGCGGAGCATCCTCGATGATGTCGATCAAGAGGCCGTTGGGCCCCTCCACCTCCTGGACGTGGTCGTCGAACGCCCACCGCACCTCGGTGAGCGCCTCCGCCACTTCCTGACGCCAGGTCTCCGCCAGCGATGGCGACGACAGTGCATCTTCGAGATGAGAGAGGGCGTCGGCCAGCGCCTGCCGCCTCTTTCGCGCCGCCTCGAAGGAACTCGGTACCCGTTCCATGGAGGAAGGCTGCCCGCTGGCGGGTCCCGCCGCCAGGGCCGAACGGCCGTGCCGACACTGTGCCCGCCGAACACCGGTCGCCTCGACGGCTGAGCCCGGCCCGGACCCAGGAGCACAGAAACGGGGTCCCGGCCGTCGGGGGTCAGGTGGGCAGGCGGTGGGTCATGGAGCTCCCGAAGAGGCCGCGAGCGCCTCGGTCATTCGTCGAGGAGGTACACCGGCTCGCGGTAGTAGCGAATGCGGCCCCGACGTTCCTTCTCGGCCAGATGGTCGTGGAGCCAGCGGTTCTTCTCGTCGAGGGATCGATCGCCGGTCATCTGTTCGATGGTGACCTCGAGGCGCAACACCCGCCCCGGGACGACGAACCGTGTCACGCCGGCAGGGAGGAGCCGGCCCGATCGGGCGGCCAGCAACACCTGTTCCACCGTGAACTGCGGGTATTCCACCAGTGCGGTGGCGTCCGGATACCAGGCGGCGATTCGCTCGGGAACGCGCTCGAGGGTTCGGGAGACCACGGCTCTGCCCATGTATGCGTCGGCGATCGCCGCCAGCGCGTCGAATCGGTTCGTTCCCGGCGTGGCCTGGACCACGTAGCCCGCCCCCGTCAGGGTGACGACGGCGCACAACCCGCCGTACTCGATCACGCGATCGGCGGCGTCATCCCGACCGCACTCCTCCAGCTCGACTCCCGGCACCGCGGACAGGGCGTCGATCAGATCGACGGCGGAAAGCTCCCTGATGACGTGATGCCATGTCTCGAGTCCGAGTTCGTCTGTGGGGACGTCCTGGACGACGACGTGGCGACAGCCGAGCGTGCGCAGTGCCGCCGTGCGGGTGGCGCCGTCGAGCACGACGTAGCGGTCTTCGAAGCGGGCAACGATCGGCGGGTTGCGCACCAGTCCGTCCTCGCTGATCTGGGCGGCCAGCCGGTCGGTGCGGCGCGGGTCGGTCGCCTCGTGCGGGACCACCTGGTCGAGGTCGACGAAGCGCACCGGCAGGATGGCCTCGGCCGGCCGCCGTCCGAGCGCGGCGATGAGCCCGCGGGCCACGTCCTCGGCGGCTGACGTCTGGGCATCGCGGGTGCTGGCGCCGAGGTGGGGGGTGGCGATCACCGCCGGGTGGGAGGCGAGCGGGTTGCCCGTCGCCGGCTCGGTCGAGAAGACGTCGAGCGCCGCTCCTGCGATCACGCCGCCGTCGAGAGCCTCGAGCAGGGCGTCCTCGTCGATCACGCTGCCGCGGGCGGTGTTGATGAGGTAGGCGGTCGGCTTCATCGCCGCCAGTGTCTCGGCATCGATGAGACGCTCCGTCTCGGGTCGAGCGGGGACGTGCAGGGTCACGAAATCGGACTGGGCGAGGAGGTCGAACAGGTCGAGAGGCTCGACGCCCGCCTCCAGGTACAGCTCGGGTGTCGGTCTCCTCTGATTGGTCACCACCCTCATGCCGAAAGCGCGTGCCCTGACCGCCACTGCCTGTCCGATGCGCCCGAATCCGATGATCCCGAGGGTCTTCCCGACGAGCCCCTGGCCGAGGAGGCTCGACTTCTCCCATCTCCCCGCCTTCATCGAGGCGTCGGCGGCGACGACGTTGCGGGCGAGCGCAACGACCAATCCCATCGTCAGCTCGGCGACGGCGAGGGTGTTCGCGTCCGGGGCGTTGATCACCTGGATCCCTCGTTCGACCGCCGCCGCGACATCGATCGTGTCGAGTCCGGCTCCGGCCCGGGCGATCACCTCGAGGCGGTCTCCCATGGCGATCATCTCCCGCGTCACGCGGGTGGCCGACCGGACGATCACCGCTTCGTAGTCGCCGACGATGTCGCACAGTTCGTCGGGTGACAGCCCGGTCCGTACGTCGACGTCGAAGTGCTCTTCGAGCATCGCCACCCCCTCGGCGGCGATCGCATCGCAGACGAGCACCCGTGATCTGCGGTGGGTGACGCCGTTCATGTGAGACTCCGTCCTCCGCCGATGACGACTACCTGTCCGGTCACGTACGAGGACCGGGGCGAGCACAGGAACGCGACCAGGTCGGCGATCTCCGACGGTTCTCCCATGCGCCCAAGCGGGATCGCCCCGATCATCCGGTTCAACACGTCCTCGGGGATGGTCGTGACCATCTCGGTGTTGACCAGGCCGGGGGCGACCGCATTCACCCTGGTGTCGGGCGCCAGCCGGATGGCCATGGCCCGGGTGAGGCCGACGACTCCCCCCTTCGACATCGAATAGTTGAACTGGCCGAAGTTGCCCAGGTACGCCCGGGAGGCGATGTTGACGATCGCCGAGCCCTGTGCGAGCGACGGCGCCAGGGCCTCGATCAGCGCACACGGGGCGCCGAGGTTGACGTCGAGGACGGCCGTGAAGTCGTCCTCCGACATGTTCACCAGCCGGGCGTCGCGGGTGATCCCGGCGTTGTTGACGAGCGCATCGACGGGCCCTGCCGCCTCCACGACCGTCCGGATGCCGGCGGTCTCGGTGAGGTCGGCCTGCACCGGCACGACGTCGATGCCGGGGCGTTCCACTTCGACCACCGCGTCCGCCAGCCGGTCCGAGACGTCGACGAGGAGGATCCGTTCGTACTCCTCTGCCAGCCGGCGTGCGATCCGAAGCCCGATGCCGCGGGCCGCGCCGGTGATGACGGCGGTCTTCACGACAGCGCCTTTCCGATCTGGCCTCCGCCGAGATGGATGAGCTCGCCGGTGGGCCCTCTGGCGCCACCTTCGAGGAGCGTCACAACCCATCTGGCGATCGAGGCGGCGTCGCTTTCGCGTTCGACGGCGACTGCGTTCACGGGGACGGCCGACTTCTTCAGCTCGAGTGCGAGCGTTCTGGCTGCCGAAACCAGGCCTGCCGCCACCATCGCCGGTGCCGGACCCGATCGGCCGAGCAGCGCGTCGATGTCCACGACGTAGACCACCGGGCATCCCCTGGTGGCCGCGTCCTTCGAGAGGTGGAACGACTCGGTGAGCTCGCGGCGGGCCTCGAGCCATGTGCCGACGTCGCCCGGGCGAAACACGAGGGCGTCACCCGCTTCGACCGGCTCGATACCGGCCGCCTCCAACGCGGCCCGGAGGGCATCGTCGACGCGAAGAAAGGCTCTCACGGTCGCGACGCTAGTGGGGGCGGGAGCCGGCCACCTGGTCAGGTGGTTTCCGAGAACCCCATCTCCCGCCGGAACTTCTTCCAATCGGAGGACTTCGTCGACCACAGCACGTCGGTGACGATCGTTCCGATGCCAACCACCACCAGGATGGCCACCGTCCAGCCCGGGGCATCCATCACGAGGGCGGGCGGAAGGGCGAAGAACGGGACGAGCTTGGTCATGACTGCTCCGGCCGCGTGCATCCAGGCGCGGCGGCGGGCGGGAGTTCGCAGGTATGTGGCGTAGTCGACCTTCACCCCCGGCTGGGGGCGCCCGATGGTGCCGATGAACCAATGGGTGAAACGCATGCCGGAGGACCAGCCCACTGCCAGGTGGGCGAGTCCGTGGGTGGTGGTCATCGTGGCCCCCGTCCCCGCCAGCAGCAGCAGACCGTTCCAGGGCCGGTCGGCTCCGTACGCCCACCAGACCAGGCCCAGCCCGGCGAGGGTTCCGACCACCATGAGGGCGGTCCCGACGGCGACGGGCACGGTGAGCAGCGCCCACCGCTCGAACGCGGCTCGATCGATCCGCGCGATCCGGTCGGCGTGTGTCTCGACGAGGGCGGGATCGCGTTTGACCGCGTTCACCGCCGGCCAGAACCCGGTTCCGCCCACTCCGCCGCCGCCGGCGACGGACGCCTCCGCCGCTTCCAGTGCCGTCTCTATGCCGCTCGTGTCCATGGTCGCACCTCCTCGTCTACCCCGACCTCGGGGAAACGCCCCCGCCGGTGGATCCGAGCGCGGGTGGGGCGAGATCCGAGATGGCCGGCCGGCCGTCGAACCGCAGCGGCGACCCAATGGCCCTCACCGAACCTGCCACGGGATGATCGTAGGTCACCACCATCTCGTTGTATTCGACCTGCGGATCGGTCCACGTCTCGGGGAGGGTGCGCACGCGCCCGATCGGGATGCCGAGGGGTGACAGCCGGGCGATCCAGGAGTCGGTGGTGCCGTCTCGAAGGATTCGGCCCACCTCCGTCACGAGCTCGACCCGGCCGCTCATCCGGTCGTCGTTGGTGGGGTACCGATCGAGGAGATCGGGCCTCCCGAGCTCGCGGCACAGGTCGGCGAACTGGCGGTCGGAGACGACGGCGAGCGTCAGGAATCCGTCAGCCGACTCGAAGGCCTGGTTGGGGGCGAGGAATGGCGACGCCGTGCCTGTCTTGTCCGGTTGTTGGTTCTCGGCGAAGGCCAGCGCCATCCATCCGCCCTGGACCGCCAGCAACCCGTCGCGGAGAGAGACGTCCACCCTGCGCCCCTCACCGGTCGAGGCCCGTTCCACCAGGGCGGCGGACACCGCCAGCGCCAGGTTCGTTCCGGCGACGTAGTCGCCGATCGTGGTGGCAGTCTTTCCGGGGGGCGAGCCCGGGTCGCCGGTGATCGACATCATCCCCGCTTCGCCCTGGAACACGACGTCGATTCCTGAGCGATCGGCGTATGGGCCTTCGGCGCCGAAGGCCGACACCACCCCGTACACCACCGACGGGTTGGCGGCCCGAATCGCCTCTTCCGACAGTCCGAACCGATCCATGGCCCCGGGTCGGAGGTTGCTGATCACGACATCTGCCCGGGCGCACAACTCGAAGGCCCGGTTCAGGCCGGCAGACGTCCTGAAGTCGATGACCTCCGAGCGCTTGCCCCGGTTCGAGGCGAGGAAGAACGCCGACTCGCCGTTGATGTATGGGCCGAAGCTGCGCCCCAGGTCCCCGGTCGGCGGCTCGACCTTCACCACGTCCGCTCCCAGGTCGGCCAGGAGCATCCCGGCGTACGGCGCGGCGATGAAGTTGCCGAACTCGATGACCGTGACACCGGTCAGAGGGGCGCTGGAGGGGTGCATGCGGGCGGAAGGTAGTAGGAGTCGGCTTCCTTCGCCGGGGTCGCGGGACCGTCGATGTCCCGCCCCTACTCTTTCTCGGGCCGAGACCGCGGGGCAGGGAGGCGATCGGCGGCCTGGTCCTGACCGGCCTTCGCGTTGCGCCGCCGGCTTCCGTCCGGCATCGGCGCGCTCCTCGGTGCGGGTGCCGGTGGGAACCGGGGTGCGACGCCGGGGCGTCCAAGGGACAACTCACGCAGATGTGCGCAGGCACGCAAAGGAGTTGTCATGTTCAAGCGAATCCCCGTGATCGTGACCGCGATCGTTCTCGCCCTGGGAGTGGCGGCCGCCTGGGCCGTGGGGGCGGGCGCCGCCGCAACCGGGTCCGGGGCCGACCGAGAGTCCGAGACGTCCGAATTCGTCGGCTTGGCGAAGGATGCCGGTATCGCCCTCGCCGAGGAGCAGGGGCGCGAGTGGCGGATTGCGAGCGAGGACGGCGAAGACTTCGCCCTGGATGCGTCGCTCGTCGTCGGCCGGGTGACGTTCGACATCGCAGACGGAGTCGTCGTTGCCGCCCAGATCGAGTCCGATGCACCGTCGACGCAGACGTCAGCCCCGGAACCGGTCGATCCCGATCGGGCCGCGGTGATGGTCGCCGGGCTCAGAGAGCTGGTGTTCGTGGACAACATGTTCGGGGGCGGGCCGGTCTTCGACGACATCCTGGTCGCCACCGTGATCGGCGGAGACCCCGA
>DATCZS010000004.1:0-2322 GCA_036525795.1 Acidimicrobiia bacterium
GAGCACCCGCAGGGTGACTTCCTCGACGTCCGCGGCCGTCGTCTCTGTTGTGGCAGCCGTCGTCTCCGTTGAGGCTGCGGTCGTTTCCGTCGTACCACCGGAAGTGGTCTCGGTTGTGCCGTCGTCACCGCTGCCGCAGGCGGCGACGATGAGGCCGAAGACGACAAGCAGCGTCGCCCACAACCTTCCTGTGTTCTTCATTTCTCCTCCTTCGCGGGCGACCTGGTCGCCGCGTGCTCGCGTGTGTGCGTGCGTGTTTCCTTCGCCGATGTGCGCTGTGAGCGCATCAACCCGCCCTCAGAGGCGATCGCAGAACCGACGCGCCACGGCGAACACCGATGTAGGTGTTCGATGGTGTCGTGTCAGGTCGCATGTCGAATCGGGTGAACTCTCCGCGCTCGGTCTCGGTCGCCCGGACCTCGTCGGTGCCCATCAAGGCATCTGCGCCGGAATCCATCTCCATCGGCTCCTCCGATTGGGAGCGTTCTCACTTTTGGTCTGAGAGCGCTCTCAGAACTATACGAGGAGCGATGACTGGGCGTCAAGTGATTTCTGGCTGGTTGACGCCGCTACTTGGTTGCGATACGTTAGGAGCGCTCTCTGGGAGCGTTCCCAGCATGATCCTGATGAGAGGGGCACGGTGAACCTCACACTCGAAGACATCGGCCGGCTGGCTGGAGTCTCGCGATCCACCGTGTCGCGAGTCATCAACCATCAGCCCGGGGTGAACTCAGGCGTTCGCGACCGAGTCCTGGAAGTGATCCGCCGCACCGGGTACTCACCGAATGTCGCGGCGCGCTCGCTGGTTTCGGGCCGCAGCGGGGTTCTCGGCCTCGTCATTCCCAGCCGGGTGCATGCACTCTTCGAGGACCCGTACTTCTCCCGACTGATCCAGGGCGTCACCAGCGCCGGCAATCGAGCAGGCAACACCCTCTCGCTCTTCCTCTTCCAGACCGAGGAAGAGGAAGCCGCGCTCTATCCGCGGGTGGTCACCGCCGGATTCCTCGATGGCCTGATCCTGACCGCCACCCGTATGGCGGACCCGCTTCTGGCGCGCATGGTGGGCGGTGAGGTACCGGTCGTGATCATCGGTCGACCGGACGTAGAGGGTCTCAGCTACGTCGATGCCGACAACCGGCGGGGAGGGTTGCTCGCCGCCACGCACCTGACGAGCCTTGGATACGAACGCATCGGACTGGTAGGAGCGCCGGTATCGACAACCGCGGGCGTGGATCGACTCGGCGGTTTCGTCGAAGGACTGGCACTGAAGGGAAGGGTCCTCCACCCCAGCCTCCGCGTCGACGGCGACTTCTCGGAGAGCAGCGGATACCAGGCGATGCAGCAACTCATTCCGAGGAAGCCTGACGCGGTGTTCGTGGCGTCAGACACGATGGCCATCGGTGCCCTCCGCGCGCTTCGCGAGGCAGGAGTACGCGTTCCCCAGGACATGGCCGTGATGGGATTCGACGGTCTTCCCGCCTCCGAGAGCGCAGTCCCGTCCTTGACCACCGTTCGCCAGCCGGTCGCCGAATCGGGTGCGCGCGCCGTCGAGATTCTCAACGATCTGGTGAAGGGGACGTCAACGGCGCCCGTCGTCGAGGTCATGCCCGTCGAACTCGTGGTGCGGGAGTCCTGTGGGGCTGTCGGTTCTGTGGGTGACCCTGCGAGCAGAACGAACTGAACGATGGGAGAAGACCGACCCGTTTCGAGGAGAAGTCCGCAACCTGGAGGGCCGCCACCATCGAACAACGTATGGCGACTGTCGAACTCGGCAGGGAGGCGGGCGAGGAGCCGCATGCGCCACTCGCCGGCCTGGCAGCGAACGATCGGGAACGGGACGAGCGTTCACACCTGGCCCCGCCCGGTTTGCCCACCCTGCCGCGGAAGTGAAACGAGCTGTCCTGCCATCACGCGGGGAGGCGTCCGACGCCTCCCCCGAGTGGCGCGCCATGTCGGAGCGTACGAGAGGTACGAATTGGGGTAACCCTCCTCCCGCCGATTCGTGGGGATCCCGGTCACGGTGGTAGCCCGGGATCCCCACGCTCCGACACCTCCAGGAGAAGACACAAGTGACCCAAGGCACCCACACCGTCGAGTCCTTGCTCGCCGAGATGACGTTGCTCGAGAAGATCGGGCAGATGGCTCAGGTCTCCAACGAGGGCATTTCCCCCGGCCAGGTCGCAGATCACGCGATCGGATCGGTCCTGAGCGGCGGCAACGGCAACCCGACTCCGAACACGCCGGCGGTGTGGGCTGACATGGTTGGGTCATTTGTCGATGCGTCAGCCGATACGAGGCTGGGAATACCTCTCGTCTACGGGG
>DATCZS010000005.1:0-2217 GCA_036525795.1 Acidimicrobiia bacterium
GCTCACCTCCCGGCCGCCTGTTGTTTGGGTGATCGTTGGACGACGCCGTAGGCGTCGGCCCGATCGTGCAGGGGTTCCCGGGTTCAGGGGCCTGGAGAGGCCCGAACGGTTCCTTGAGGGTTGAGCCTCGCCGTCCGGTCCGCTCCCGGCCGCCTGTTGTTTGGGTTCGTCGAACGTACGGCGGGGTGGCGGCGATGTCTATAGCTGTTTCAGTGCGGCGATCCGAAATGGTGAAGAGGGGGCGTCTTGGTCCAAGTTTGGTCCAAACGAGGACTTCACAGGAGGTCATCTCGTTTTCACGCATTGAACGGAATGGGCTTGTCTTCATTGGCGATTTCGGCATAGGGCCAGGTCAGCGAACCGGCGTTCGACAGACTCATAATCCGTCGGTTGCAGGTTCGAGCCCTGCCGGGCCCACGAAGAAACCCCCTGGTCGCAGGGAGTTTCCTCGGTGCGCCAGACACCTGGATCGGCCCCCAGGATGATCGACTGAACCGGGTCTTCGACGCGACACCGGGTCACGGTGGGTAGCGCGAGGCGCAGTGCGCGGGTCGAGTAGGTTCGCGACGTGGAGGTCCTCCCAGGCCGAGGGTTGGGGCTGGCCGGGCTACGGGTGACGGGGAACGGATCGCCACACACGCGTATCTTGTGGCGTGTGGCGGTAGCGTGAGGTGTCGCACACCAGACCGCCACCCCGGGATGCAACGACTCGTGGATCGGCCACCTGAGACAGATGGGACCTCTTCGAACGGAGCCATCTGGTGTGGGCTGGAATTCCGGGAGGTGCCCAACGGTCCGTTCGTGATGGGCAGCCCTGTTCACGATGACCGGATCGACGACGATGAGAAGCCGGAGCATCACCTCGACATCGCGTATGACTATTGGATGGCGAGAACCCCCACAACTCACGGGCAGTTCGCGGCGTTCGTGGCTGCCACCGCCATTCGTACCACCGCCGAAGAGGACGGCTGGGCCTGGGTGTGGATGGGCGAAGCGAGCGGCTGGAACAGGGTGGAAGGGGCGAACTGGCGGCATCCACTAGGCCCGGGTAGTGATCCGGGCGACCTCTCCGCCCATCCCGTCGTGTCGATCGGCTTCCACGATGCCCGGGCGTATTGCGACTGGCTCAACCGGCAGGCATCTGCCGGGTTGCCGGCGGATCATCACTTCCGGTTGCCGACCGAAGCCGAGTGGGAGAAGGCGGCCCGAGGACCCGACGGGCGAATCTGGCCGTGGGGCAACCGATTCGAATCGACCCTCTGCAACTTCAAAGAGAGCGGGCACGGCGGTGTGATTGCGGCGGGCGCCCACGCTCCGCAGGCCGACAGCTTCTATGGCGTGTCCGACATGTCCGGCAACATCTGGGAGTGGACGACGACCCTGTGGGGTGCCGAGCGGCACACTCGCAGTTTCGTGTATCCCTATCGGTTCGACGACGGGCGCGACGATGAGCAGGCCGATGACGGCTTCTTCCGCGTGGTGCGAGGCGGCTCCTTCAAAGACGAGCCCCACACGCTGCGCTCCGCCTGTCGCGATCTCGACCCACCGCGTTTCTCGCTCAACAACCTGGGGATGCGGGTGGTGGTCGCGCCCCGTGGGGCCTCTGATCCATCGAGGCTCTGATCGAGTGTGCCCGGGACCGGTGCCACCCCGGCGGCGCTGCCCCAACTCCGTCGAATGCCTATGCGCGTCAGTGTGAGCCGGTCAGGTCTGGTGGTGGCGGATCCAGGTGCTGGTGGTGGTGGGGGTGAGGGTTCGGGCGACGACTGCTTGGAGGTCGGTGGTGACGGTGTGGAGGTCGACCTGGTCGGCCAGTCGGGTGGCGTAGGCGTCGATTTCTTGCTCGGTGTGGTAGCGGGCGCGGTTGAAGCGGCGGTCGACGGCGCGTTGGGTGCGGCGGCGGAGGGGGTTGAAGGCGGCGGCGGCGGCGAGGGTGGAGGCGGCGGTGACGAGATCATTCGACTCCCCGAGGAGGCGGGGGAGGGTGAGGACGGGGAGGAGGTAGATGGCGGCGACGGCGGCGGCGACCAGGGTGTAGGTGACGGTGCGGGAGATGATCCGGTCGATCTCATACAGCCGGTATTTGAGGACTGCGACACCGATCGACACCCACACGCTGCTGTAGAGGAGAACCGCGCCGACATCGCTTGCGGTTTCAGACAGATCCCATATGGAAGACAGCAGTATCCCGAGAATGAGCACCGATGCGGCGAAGAC
>DATCZS010000006.1:0-2193 GCA_036525795.1 Acidimicrobiia bacterium
GCCGCCATCGACGTGTTCTTGGTCGCGATGTCCTATCTGGCTGCCTCGATGTTCCGGCTGATGGATCCGAGCATCACCCGACAGGCGGCCTACTGGGACACCATCCGGGTCGCCGTGCCGCTGATTGTGCTGGTGCATGTCGTCGCCAACGCGCTCGCCGGCGCCTACGGGCACGTGTGGGAGTTCGCATCGATCGCCGAGGCCCGCCGGGTGATCGTGGGCAACGTCATGGCGGGCGCCGCCATCGTCGGCTCGGCGGTCATCTGGGACCTGACGAGCTCCCGGCTCAACCCGATCCCCATCAGCGTGCTGGTGATGGGAGCGAGCTTCACCGTGATCGCCATGGGGGCAGTGCGGTTCCGGTCGAGGTTGTTCTCATTCAATCGCGTTCGGTCGCAGGCCGAAACACCGCGTGCGCTCATCGTGGGAGCGGATGCCGCCGGCGCTCGCTTTGCCCAGTCGGCGCAGCTCAGCGGCAGAGTCGAACTCTTGGGGTTCGTCGATCCGCAGGCAAACGGCGACACCCGTCACATCGCCGGTGTCCCGGTGCTCGGCTCGCTCCGGGACCTGCGCGACCTGATCCGCTCCCACGGAGTCGATCAGGTGATCATCGGCCACGCCGACGACTCTGTGATTCGCACCGTGGTGGATGCCTGCCTTGACAACGAAGTGCGGCTGTCGCTGTTGCCCGACCTGGAAGAAATGATCTCCGGGAGGAACGGGATCCGGGATCCGCGCGATCTCGAGGTGGCCGACCTCCTTCCCCGGCCTGTCGTCGACATCGATCTCGAACAGGTGTCGGCGCTCATCACCGGCAAGAGGGTTCTGATCACCGGAGCGGGCGGTTCGATCGGGTCCGAGATCCTCCGCCAGGTCATCTCCTTCCAGCCGGAGGCGGTGATCGCACTCGACAACGACGAGAGCCATCTCCACGACGCCATGCTGACCATCGAAGACGCCGACGCCGTGGTCCAGCTCATGCTCTGCGACGTCCGAGACCGCCGGCGACTCGAGCAGGTCTTCTCGAAGTGGAAGCCGGCGATCGTGTTCCACGCAGCCGCGCACAAGCACGTCCCGATTCTCGAACAGCATCCGGAGGAGGCCATCAAGACGAACGTGATTGGCACGGCCAATGTCATCGCTGCGTGTCGCGACCACCGGGCCGAGCAGATGGTGCTGATCTCCACCGACAAGGCGGTCGCCCCCGTGAGCGTGATGGGCGCCACCAAACGAGTCGCCGAGATGCTGGTTCAGGCGGCCGCTCTGGAAGACGACGGCTGTCTCTATTCGGCTGTCCGGTTCGGGAACGTGCTGGGAAGCCGGGGAAGCGTGGTGCCGACATTCGTCGCCCAGATCAAGCGGGGCGGACCCGTCACCATCACCGACCCGGACATGACCCGATTCTTCATGACGACCGGGGAGGCGGTTCAGCTGGTGATCCAGTCGGCGGCGATGGCGAGAGGTGGCGAGGTGCACGTGCTGGACATGGGCGAGCCTGTCCGGATCATCGACCTGGCGCACCGCATGATCAGGCTGGCCGGCCTCGTTCCCGGGCGGGACATCGCGGTCGAGATCGTGGGGACCAGACCCGGTGAGAAGCTTTCCGAACGGCTGTCGCTGACAGCCCTGGAGGAGAGCGACCATCCGCGGGTGCGCGTCACCCGGCCGCGCCTGCCGCTCGACCGACCAGCGCTCGAGTCGGCCATCACGGCATTCCGCGACGCGATCCGGTCGGGGGACGAGATCGGTTCTCAGGCGCTGTTGTATCGTCTCTTGGAGATGGCTCCTGAGTATCTGTCGACACCGCCCGCCGAGTCGCTCGGTTCATGGAACTAGATCGTCTGCGGCTTCTGATCGGTGCCCGCTGGCGGGTGCTGCTCGTCCTGGTGGTGGCGGGGTTCACGGTCGCCCTGATCACGACGATGTCGCGCAACGGGAGGATCGAGCCCGAGTTCATCGCCGCCGCGGTGGTCGTGTACTCCCAGGAGTCTTCCGACGATCGGAACGACTCGATGCTTGCGAGCCTGGAGGCGGCCCAGGAGCGGGCCTACGACGCCACCCAGGAGCTGTTCATCCAGACTCCGGGCGCGGCGATCGCCCTCGATGAGACGGCCGGCGAGCTGCGCTTCCAGGCGGTCGGGCGCGACGGCGCCGCGGCGCGCGAGGCCGCTACCTCTCTGCGCGACGTCTTCC
>DATCZS010000007.1:0-20531 GCA_036525795.1 Acidimicrobiia bacterium
GCTCGGCTCGGCTGCCCACGTGAGCAGCCGAGCCGACCGACCGAGACGAGTGCGGCGAGGACTCGACTCCATCCCCCAACGAAGTCTCGTCCCGGGCGGGCTGGGAGGCTCAGTCAACGGATCGACTGAAGTGCCAACACTCGTCGCCGTGAAGGCGGGCGGGGCAACGACCACCCTCACGGACAGTTGTCAATGTCGGCACCATACGACAGGACGTGTCGGGGAATCCCCAAACAGACCTCAAGGAAGTGTCAAGGAGCCGGGGGAGGCGCAAGCCCCCGGATCGGCGTTCTCAGCGCGGCGGGCGGAAGAGGCGGCCGCGTTCGGCCCAGAGCACGAAGAGGACCGCCGCGGCGCCCAGCCCGAGGAACCCGACCATCAACGGGGTCACCGACTCCCCCATCGTCCGGTCGAGGATCGCCCCGAGCGAAGCCCCCACCGCAAAGGTGACGAAGCCTGTCACGGCCGCCGCCATCCCCGCGACGGACCCCATCGGGTCGAGAGCGAGGGTGTTGATGTTGGGAAACAGCAGCGCGTGGAGGGTCAGCATCAGCGCCAGACCGACCATGAACGGCCAGAAGGGCGGCACCCCGTCGTGGGCGCGTGCGTAGATGGTGAGCGCCAGCGCCCACACCACGAACGCCAGCATCACCGCGTGGACCATCCGCCGCACGCCGAACCGGGACACCACCGCACCGTTGAGCAGCATCGCCGCTCCCATCACCGCGGCCAATCCACCGAAGATCAGGGGAAAGGCCGGTCCCCGGTCGAACACCTCCGAGACGATGATCTCCGAACTGGCCAGGTAGGAGCTGAATACCCCGAACAGCGCGGTCAATGCGAGGGTGTAGCCGACGGTCTGCCGGTTGCGAAAGACGAACCCCGCAGCCCGCAGCACCCTGGTGAACTCGAGCGGGCTCCGGTGCTCCTCACGCAAGGTCTCGGGGAGCCGGCGGAGCCACGCCATGAGGGCCGCTGCATAGACCACGCCGAAGGCGAAGACCCAGCGCCACGAGGCGAAGGCGAGGATCGCGGCCCCCAGCGACGGAGCGAGCACGGGCACCAGCACGAAGACCGCCAGGATGAAGGACATGACGCGGGCCATCCGCTCGCCCTCGAACGAGTCGCGCACCATCGCCAGCGCTCCGACCCGTGGCCCGGCCGCGCCGACTCCCCAGGCGAATCGGGCCCCGAACAGCACGCCGAGCGACGGTGAGAGCGCAGAGGTCGCCGCCCCGGCCATGTACACCGCCAGCCCGGCGTACAGCGTCACCTTGCGGCCGTACCGATCGGCGATCGGGCCCCACAGCACCTGGCCGAGCGCCAACCCGACGAAATAGGCGGTGACGATGCCGGCGACGGCCGTCGAGTCGGCCGCCAGCCCGAAGGCCTGCCGGATGTCTCCGAAGGCGGGCAACATCAGGTCGATCCCGAGGGCAGTGCAGGCCATCGCCATCGACATCATCCCGACGAACTCGGCCCGACCGGGGCGAGCGGCGACGGCGACGGCGGGAATGCGGAGACCTCCGGTGGGCGGATCGACGAGCGTAGCGGGGGCCGGCGATCGCCGAACAGAACCGTCGGCCGCGGTGCCGTCGCCGCGACCGGGCCCGGTTCGGGAGCGCCGGCTAGGTGGCAGGGTTCGCCGCGAGGCTCTTCGCCCTCCGCCGATCGATCACCGCCCCTCCCAGGGCGGCCGCGATGGCGAGGTATTGCACCCAGTCTCCCAGCCGGGTGTAGAGCGTCGGGCCTCCCTCCCGGAGCCGGACCGTGGCGGTGATGACGGTGCTCTCGACGAGCCCTGTCCTCTCACCGACCACCCCTCCGTCCGTGATGAATGCCGACCGCCCGGTCACGGCCGAGTGGATCAGGTCGACCCCGGCCTCGGCGGCGTGCATGCGGGTGATCCCGATCAGCTGGTCGCTGGCCGTGGAGTACGGGTAGCTGGCCTGGCTGGTGGCGACCACGATCAACCTGGCTCCGGCATTCACGTGCTGACGGATGTACCGGGAGAACGAGGACTCGAAGGAGATCACCGAGCCGAATGGCCCGAACCCGAGGTCGAACACGACGGGACCATCCCCGCGGACCATGTCGCGCGGGACCCGGCGAAGGTCCGGGATCCAGTCGAACACGGGACGGGCGGGGATGTACTCCCCGAACGGCACCGGGTGCTGTTTCCGGTACTCGCCGACGATCTCCCCATCGCGGTCGAACACCACATTGGCGTTGACCCAGGCGGTCTCGCTCAGCGGGCGGTCGCCGCCCACCAGGAGCGCCGCCCCTATCCGTCTCGCCTCCGCACCGATCTGGTCGCCGATCTCGGGAAAGAGCACTGGATCGACTCCGAACCCCGTCGAGCCCTCCGGCCACACCACCAGGTCCACCGTCCCGGCCCGGATCGTCCTCGTCAGCGCCAGGTGTCGGTCGTAGATGAGGCCACGATCACCGGGACACCGCTCGGGGCAGGGGGTGGAGCCCTGGACGATGGCGACCCGCACTTCGTCGCCGCCAGTCGGATCCGCCGAGACGGCACCGAACACCGTCAGCAACACGACGAGGGCGGTCGCGGCGGCAAGCAGCGTCCGGGCCCTGGCGGACGAAGGGCGTGGACGCCACCACGTCGCCACGATGCCTGCCGCAACTGCGGCCACCAGCACCGACCAGCCCGACGCACCGATCCACCGGGCAGCGGTGCGCATGGCGCCGATCTCGCCCACCGGGTAGCCGAGCATCCCCCACCCGAAACCACCGACGGGTACACGCTCTCGAAGCGCCTCCATGAGGGCCCATGCCCCCGCCACGAACACCACCCACCTCGCCCGATCCTCGGGGCCAATCCGCTTCACGGCCCACGCGAACAGCGTCGGGAACGCCGCCTGGACGAGCGCGAGCGGAAGGAGGCCGATCAAGGGAACGTCGCCGAGCTCTCCGATCCACGGGAACAGCGCCATGAAGAACGACAGACCGAACGCCAACCCGACGAGCGCAGCCCGGCGCGGGCTCGACGCCAGGTCGACGGCGATGAGGAAGGCGACGACGGCCGGGATCGCAACCACCGTCCATCCGTACGGGGGGAACGCCAGAACGAGGAAGAGGCCAGAGACGACGGCGAGGGCACCGGCACGCATCCGCCGGATGGTAGGGAAGGATCGGTGTTCCGGTACCGTTGCGCCGATGGACCGCTCGGACCTTGATGTGGCCCTCGATGCAGCAGCCGCCGCCACACGCGTCATCGCCCGGGCGTTCGACCAGCCCGCGGCGCCCGTCTGGAAGGGTGCGGTCGACCCCGTGACCGAGACCGACCGGCTGGCCGAGGATGCGGCATTGGAAGTGATCCGCAACGCCCGGCCGGCCGATCTCATCCTGGCCGAGGAGTCGGGCGGAGCAGACTGGTCGACCGGTCGGGTGTGGATCGTCGACCCTCTGGACGGCACGGTGAACTTCGTGCATCGGGTCCCGCAGGTGGCGGTCTCGGTGGCACTGTGGGTGGACGGCGAGGCTGAGGTCGGAGTCGTCGAAGACGTCGTGGCGGGGATTCGCTTCGCTGCCCGGCGCGGCCACGGAGCCACCGCCGCCGGACACGCGATCTCGGTGTCGTCGACGCCCCTGCTGGCGCAGTCCCTGATCGGGACCGGGTTCGGATACGACCGCACCGAACGAGCCGAGCACTACGCGGGGGTGCTCGGACGGGTGCTGGGGAGATGTGTGGGCATCCGCAGGATCGGATCGGCCGCGCTCGACCTCTGCTGGGTCGCGGCGGGCCGGTTCGACGGATACTGGGAAGAACGGCTCAAACCGTGGGATTCGGCGGCCGGAGCGCTCATCGTGACCGAGGCGGGCGGCACCGTCAGTGCCCTCGACGGATCCGGCTTCCGCCTGGATGCTCCCGGGGTGGTCGCCACGAATGGACTCGTGCACGCCGAACTCGTGGCGGCGCTCCAGGGAAACGAGTGACCCGCACCCTCTTCGTCGCAGACCGGGTTCGCACCCCGGGGGGGCAGGCAGGCGACTCGGTCCTGGTCGAACACGGCGTCATCGTGTCGGTCGGAATCGGGCGGGAGATGCAACGGCCGGGAACTGCAGTCGTGCGGTTTCCCGGTTGTGAGATCGTGCCCGGTTTCCGCGATGCACACCTCCACCCGGTCGGGCTCGCCGCCGTTCGGACCGGACTCGACCTCTCAGACGTGACGGACTTCGGCGACCTCACCCGGCGGGTCCGCCGGTGGGCGGCGCGGCTCGCGCCGAATGCAACCGTGGTCGGCACCGGCCTCGACGACGAAGGCATGCTGGAAGGCCGGATGCCGAACCGGCACGACCTCGACGGGATGGTGTCCGACCGGCCGATCATCGTGTACCGCCGCTGTTCGCACGTCGCCTCGGTCAACACCGCCGCCCTCGAGCGCGCGGGACTCGACCATTCGACGATGGATCCTCCCGGAGGGAGCCTCGACCGAACGACCGGAGGGATCCCGACGGGGGTCCTCATGGAGACGGCGATCGAACTGGTCACCGGGCCGCTCGGTCCCGGCGCCCCCGCACCCGACGGCGGACGGCTGGCAGCCTCGATCAACGCCCTCACGGGTGTCGGGATCACATCGGTCGACGCCATCGTGTCGACGGGGTCTCCCATGTGGTGCGGATCGGGCGACGAACTCGCACTCCTCCTCGAGGCCGGTCCCCGGCTGATCCCCGAGGTCGCGGTCTACGTGATCGCCGATACACCGATCGAACTCCGCGAGGCGGCTGCCGCCATCGCCGGTGCCGGGCTCGAGTTCGGAGGATGGAAGGGGTTCGCCGACGGCAGCCTGGGGGGCCACACCGCTCTCCTCCGTCAGCCATACAGCGATCGCCCGGGCACCCGCGGGCTTGATCGCTGGGCTCCGTCCACCATGCGGACGATGGCCGCGACCGCCCTCGAACTCGGAGGGAACGTTGCGATCCACGCCATCGGCGACGCCGCCGTCGTCCGGGCGGTCGATCTCGCCGCGGACCTGGATGCAGACGATGGACGTTTTCGAATCGAGCATGCGTCCGTCGTCGACCGCCCCCTCATCGAGCGCATGGCGGAGGGCGGAATCGTCGCATCGGTGCAGCCGGCGTTCATCGCATCCGATGCTCCGTTCCTGCACAGGCGCCTCGGACCGGACCGGACGCCGCACGCCTATCCCTTCCGCTCCATGATCGAGGCCGGGGTGGCGGTGATCGCCGGTTCGGACGCTCCCATCGAAACACCGGATCCACTCGCCGGGATGGCGGCAGCGATGCACAGGCCGGGATTGGGGGACGACGAGGCGCTCGACCGGGAGGCGGCACTGGCCATCCATTCGGCGCACGCCGGCCGGCCGGGCGACCCCGCCGACCTGGCCGTGATCACGGGGAATCTCGACGGCGGCGCCCGGGTGGCGGCCACGATCGTGAGGGGCGAGGTGGTTCAGGAACGCAGGCGAGGGGCCACGTCAGACTCGTAGTCTGCGTGGCGGCCGGTGGCGGCCTTCGAGTAGATCAGCTCCTCGTCAGCCGTCACCTCGAACACGCCTCCCCGCGACGGGATCAGGCGCACCTCGAACGCCTGGCCGAACTCGTCCAGGATGTGCTCGGCCATGCTCACGGCACGGCCGGTGTAGTTTCACGAGCGGCAGAACTCGATCGAGATGAGCCTCATGCGCCCGGACGATACGCCCCTCCACGCCGCATCCGAAGTCGCCCCTGCGTGGGATGCCCGCGCCTATGCGTCCAACACCGCCCACCACCGGCGATTCGACGACTGGTTCCTCGAGGGCACGCCGCTCCGGCCCGGACTCGAGATCATCGATCTCGGGTGTGGATCCGGGGACTTCACCCGGCACCTCGCCGATCTGGTGTCGCCCGGGAACGTGCTCGGGGTGGACCCATCGGCAGAGCTGATTGCGCTGGCGCGACAGGTCGCGGCTTCGAACCAGGATTTCGTCATCGGCACCGTCCAGCAGCTCGGGGAACTCGCCGGGTCCGGGCGATTCGACGCGGTCGTTTCGCGGGCCGCGCTGCACTGGGTGCCGTGTCGCGACCACGACCGGGCGGCCCGCAATCTCTGGACGGTCCTCCGGCCCGGCGGATGGGCGCGGATCGAGATGGGGGGGCGGGGAAACGTGGAGGGCGTGGTCCGGCTCGCCAACCGGATCTCGGCCGCGATGGGCGGTCCGACCGACCCCTGGTGCTTCCCCGATCCGGCCGCGGTTCAGGAGCGCTTCGAGGGCGCCGGGTTCGACTTCGAGGGCGGCTGGGTTCGGTCGACCCCGCAACGGCGGAGTTTCGGCCGGAAGGAGCTGGCCGGCTGGCTCGTCAGCCAGGTCATGAATGCCTACCAGGCCGGGCTTCCCTCCCCCAGACACCCTGAGTTCCGGGACCGCCTCTTGGAGTCGATCGACCAGCTGCGGGGTGAGGACGGCTCGTACGACCAGACGTTCGTGCGAATCGACGCGCTCGCCTGGCGCCCCGACTGGGGAGATCGGCCAGTCCGGGAATAGTGTTCTGGCCGACATGGACCCATTCGACTACACCACCACCACCGTCGACTCGATCGATCAGATCGTCGACCATGCCCTGGGCGAGGCGGATGCGATCGTCACCGGAATCGTCCAGACAGATTCCCCGGAATCGTTCGAGCAGGTGCTCGCCCCCCTGGATGCCATCGGCGATCTCCTCACCCGCGCCTCGGGCACCAGCGCATTCATGGGGTACGTCCATCCCGACCCCGACGTCCGCGAGGCAGGCCACAGAGCCGAAGAGCGAATCTCGAAGTGGGGCGTCGAGGTTGCCTTCCGGGAGGATCTCTACCAGACCGTGAAGGCCTACTCGGAGACTGCGGACGCCGCCGATCTCACGGGAGAGCGCCGTCGGCTGCTCGAGTTCACGATGCGCGACTTCCGGCGGGCAGGCCACGAGCTCGACGCCGATAGCCGTGCGGCCGTGAAGGACATGACCAATCGACTGGTCGAGCTCGGTGTGGCGTTCGAGCGGAACATCGCCGAGGACGACTCGTCCATGATCGTGACGGCCGACGACCTCGACGGACTCCCGGAGGGGTATCTCGACTCGCTCGACCCCGGCGATGAACCGGGGACGTACCGGGTCACCATGGCCTATCCCCATGTGATCCCGTTTCTCGACAACGCCAGGCGCCGCGACCTGAGAGAGCGACTGTCGCACCTCTTCAACAATCGGGCCGCCGCCACCAACCGCCCGATCCTCGAGGAGGCCATCGACCTGCGACGCAGGATCGCCGAGCGCTTCGGACTGCCGTCGTGGGCACACCGGATGCTCGAGGACCGCATGGCCAAGACGCCCGAAGCGGTGGAGGCCTTCTACTCCGAGCTGGTGGGACCGCTGCAGGAAGCGGCGAGAGGCGAGATCGCCCGGATGGGCAGGATGCTGGAGTCGGACTGCGGGGACGGGACGCTTCGGCCCTGGGACTGGCGGTTCTACGACACCACGCTCCGGCGCGAGGAGTACGGCGTCGACCAGGCGGAGGTCGCCAAGTACTTCCCCCTCGACGGGGTGCTCGACGGCATGTTCCGCATCACCGGCGAGGTGTTCGGGCTCACCTATCAGCGGGTCGACGCCCCGGGGTGGCACCCCGACGTCACCTCGTATGCGATCTCCGATCGAGACACCGGTGAACCGATCTCGCTCTTCTACATGGATCTGTTCCCCCGGGACGGGAAGTTCAGCCACGCCGCCGAATTCTCCCTCGTCTCGGGGCGTGTGCTGGCAGACGGTTCCTATCAACAGCCCGTTGCGGCGATCGTCGCCAACTTCACCAAGCCCACAGACACCCGGCCGTCGCTGCTGCTGCACTCCGACGTCGAGACCCTGTTCCACGAATTCGGCCACATCCTCCATCAGACGCTCACCCGCGCCGAACTGGCGAGGTTCTCGGGGACCAGCACCGAGCGGGACTTCGTCGAGGCACCGTCCCAGATCATGCAGCACTGGACGTGGAAACCCGATGTGCTCTCGCTCTTCGCCCGTCACCACGAAACGGGCGAGCCGATCCCGGCACGCCTCGTCGAACAGCTGGCGGAGGCGAAGCTGCTCAATGTGGCGCTCACCAAGCTTCGGCAGATCACATACGGATCGTTCGACATGACGATCCACGGCCCCGGCGATACCCCGGATCTCGACGCAATCCTCCGGGAGGCATCGGATCTCTCGCTCCTGCCGCTCCACGAGGGGACATTCTTCCCGGCCAGCTTCGGGCACATGTTCGGATACGACGCCGGCTACTACGGCTACCTGTGGTCGGAGGTGTTCGGCGACGACATGTTCTCGCGCTTCGAAGAGGAGGGATACCTCTCGCCCGAAGTCGGCCGCGCATACCGCCGGGAGATCCTCGAAAGCGGCGGGAGCCGCGACGGCATCGACCATCTCCGGGCGTTCCTGGGGCGGGAGCCGAACAACGCCGCCTTCCTCCGGAACCTCGGCATCGCTTCCTGACGTCCAATCGAAGTGTTCAAGCCTCGTTTAGGCGTTCTTGACACGGCACTCGATAGCGTGCCGGAAGGCGTGATCCATTCGGAGCAGCGGCTCCGTATGCCTTGTGGCAGAGGGGTGCGTGGCCCACGGGAACAAAGCACCCCCGCCGGACGTTGACTACGGCGACTGATGAGATGAAGGAGGCCAGGCATGTCCGACACAATGAAGGGCGCCCAGATCAAAGGGGTTGCCCGTCCGTCGCGTGACTTCGGAGCCGGCCGTGTGTGTGCCAAGAAGGATTGCGAGACGCAGCTCTCCCGCTACAACCGGCGCGAATTCTGCTTCGCACACGCCCCGGTGAAGTATCCCAGAGTGCGCGGCCGCATCCTCACTGAAGGCACCTGACCGACCCGCCTGCGGTCGGAGCCCACACCCGGTACCATCCCTCCTGCGGACAGGGACGCTGTTTCTGTGCCGGTGGAGATTCCGCCCTCACACCCTACCCCCCCAGGGGTGGGGCATGGTAGGGTGGAGCAGTGAAGCCGGAACACAAGACATCGGCGCTCAATCGACTCAAGACCGTCCGCGGCCATCTGGACGCGGTCATCACGATGGTCGACGACGAGCGCTACTGCCCCGACGTCATGAAACAGGTGTCGGCACTGCAGTCGTCGCTCGAACGGGTCAATCGGATTCTCCTCCAGAACCATCTGGAGACGTGCGTGGCGCATGCGGTGGCCGACGGCCGCACCGCCGAGATCGTCGACGAGCTGATGGAGACGATGAAATACACGGCCGCCGTGACCGGCCCGGCGCCGCAGATCACCCTGGAGGACACCCCATGACCACGATCACGCTGAACGTTCCCGACATCTCGTGCGGGCACTGCAAGATGAGCATCGAGGGAGCGGTGAGTGAGATGACCGGTGTGGGTCGGGTCGACGTGGCGATCGATGCACGGACGGTCGACCTGGCGTTCGACGACGCAGCGGTCTCCCTCGACGCCATCATCGAGGCCATCGAGGAACAGGGCTACCAGGTCGCCCGCTGACGCCGGTGCCGGCCACGCATCGCAGTCTGCAACCACCGACATGACGACTCCTTCTGGCGAATCGCTGACCTTCCAGGTCGACGGGATGACGTGCGCGGCGTGTGCCGCTCGCATCGAACGCGTCCTCTCCAAACAGGAAGGAGTCGACACCGCTGTCGTCAACTTCGCCGGAGCCGAGGCGCGGGTCAGGGTGGGCGACTCCGTCGACCCCCACGCCCTCGAAGCAGCCGTGGAGAAGATCGGGTACCACCTGACCGTCGTGTCCGAAGGCGAGGAACGTCAGAGCCTCGCCGCGCGGTACTCCGAAGAAGAGCGGAGCCAATGGCGTCTCTTCTGGTGGGCGGCGGCGTTCACCGCGCCCCTCATGCTCCTGGCGATGGCCGGGCCGATGGACGCGCTGTGGTCGAGACTCGTCCAGTGGATGCTCGCGACTCCGGTCGTGTTCGTCGCGGGCTTCCAGTTCCACAGGGTGGCGGTCAAGCAACTCCGAAGCTTCGGCGCCTCGATGGACACGCTGATCTCGCTCGGCACGACCGTGGCGTACGGCTACTCGGTGTGGGCGATCTTCGCCGGCGGGGATGTGTTCTTCGAGACCGCCGGCATGATCACGACCCTCATCTTGCTCGGACGATCTTTCGAGGCAAGAGCCAAGGGCCGGGCGTCGAATGCGATCGCCTCTCTGCTCGAACTCGGGGCCAAGCAGGCGACCGTGATCCGGGCCGGAGTCGAAACCACGGTGGCGGTCGACCGCCTGGTTCCGGGCGATCGCATGGTCGTGCGCCCCGGGGAGAAGATCCCCACCGACGGCGTGATCGTCGAGGGACGGTCCTCCCTCGACGAGTCGATGCTCACCGGCGAGTCGGTCCCGGTCGACAAGGAGCCGGGCGACGAGGTGTTCGGGGCGACAATCAACCAGCAGGGACGCCTCATCGTCGAGGCTCGCCGCATCGGCGCCGACACCGCACTCGCCCAGATCGTGCGCCTGGTGGAAGACGCCCAGGCTTCGAAGGCGCCCGTTCAGCGGCTCGCCGACCGCGTCTCCGCCGTGTTCGTTCCGATCGTGATCGGAATCGCTGTGATCACCGCGGCCGTGTGGCTGGCGCTGGGCAACGACTTCTCCGAAGCCCTGACGGCCGCCGTGGCCGTTCTCATCATTGCCTGCCCGTGCGCCCTGGGCCTGGCCACGCCTACGGCGATCATGGTGGGCAGCGCCAGGGGCGCCGAGCTCGGAGTGTTGTTCAAAGGGGCCGAGGTGTTCGAGCGATCCCGTTCGATCGACACGGTCATGTTCGACAAGACCGGCACGTTGACCACCGGCGTGATGACGGTCACCGATTTCGATGCGGACGGCGATCCGACCGAGTTCCTCCGGCGGGTGGGGTCGGTGGAGGCCGGCTCGGAGCACCCCATCGGTCGGGCGGTGGCCCTCGGCGTCGAACAACGCGACATCGAGCTCCAGGCGGCGTCCGAGGTGGAGGCGATCGCCGGGTACGGGGTGATCGGCACCGTGGCCGGCGTCGAGGTTCTCGTGGGCAAGGCCAAGCTGGCCGCCGACCGGGGTCTGTCGATACCCGACCGGTGGCTCGACCGGCTCGCCGGCCTGGAAGAGGAAGGGAAGACCGCATTCGTCGCCGGATGGGACGGAGAGGTCCGAGGGGTGATCGCAGTCGCAGACACGCTTCGACCGTCAGCGGCCCAGTCGGTCTCGACACTTCACTCGATGGGCGTGACCACGGCCATGATCACGGGCGACAATCGTCGCACCGCAGAGTCGATTGCGGCCCAGGTGGGGATCGACCAGGTCCTGGCAGAGGTGCTGCCAGGAGACAAGGCGGGAGAGGTGGCTCGCATGCAGGCCGCCGGTGCGATCGTGGCCTTCGTCGGCGACGGGGTCAACGACGCCCCGGCGCTCACGAAGGCGGATCTCGGCATGGCGGTCGGCACCGGCACAGACGTGGCCATCGAGGCCGGCGACGTCGTACTCATGAGCGGCAACCCCGAACTCGCCGCCACGGCCATGACGCTGGCACGGAGGACGTTCCGTACCATCAAGGAGAACCTCTTCTGGGCCTTCTTCTACAACGTCGCCGCCATCCCCCTCGCCGCCGCCGGCCTGCTCGACCCGATGATCGCCGCCGGCGCCATGGCCTTCTCCTCCGTGTCGGTGGTCACCAACAGCCTCCGCCTCCGCCGCTTTCGGTCCTGACAGCCCCGGAGCCCGGTCGAACGGATCCCGTCAGGCCGCAGACTCGATGTCGAGATCTTCGTCTTCTGCCGGACCGTGAGAAGACGGAACCCGGCCGGGACACGGACAGCCCCGCGGCGCCTGTGGCCCCCCCTGGTAGGTTGGCCGCGTGCCATCGACGGACCCCTACGCCCGCCTCGCCGGGCTCTACGACCGAGTCGTCGAGCCGATGATGGCCGGGGTGCGGCGCGTGGCGATCGATGTGGCGCCGCCCTCTTCACACTGGTCCGTCCTCGACGTCGGCTGTGGAACCGGCAACGGGATGGTCGGCTACATCGAGGCCGGGTGTTCGGTCGTGGGGGTCGACGTCTCGCCCTCCATGGTGGAGAGGGCCAAGGCCAAGCTCGCCGGCAGAGCGGACATCCGGCTGATCGGCGAAGGGCCGATTCCACTCGACGAGGGCTCGTTCGACCTGGTGACGACATCCATGGTCTTGCACGAGGTTCCGGCGGCGCAGAGGCTCGCCCTCGTTCGCGACATGGCCCGCCTGACCAGGCCGGGCGGCCACATGCTCGTCACCGACTTCCGGTTCGGCTCGCTGCGCGGCTGGCGGGGGCCGGTCTTCCGGATCATCAACCGGATGGTCGAGCGGGTGTCAGGGCATTACGACGGCTATCTCAGCTTCAAGGCCGGCGGCGGGGTTCCCGGCCTGCTCGAACACGCCGGCCTCGAGGTGGAGCGCGAGAAGATCGTCGCCGGCGGGAACGTCGCCCTGTATGTCATCTCGACCGATGACTCGGATCACCACCCGCAGGGATGACGGCCCTCTCGATCAGACCAAGAACACGGCAGCCACGTATGGCACAACGGCGAGCAGCGCCCAGGCAGGGTGATGAGACCGGCCCGACGGCCCCCGATCCCAGCTGAACAGCCACCGGGCCAGGGCGAACGCCAGCACGCCACCGGAGGCGAGCACCGCCACCGACACCGCCGGATCGAACGGTGTGTCGACCCCGAACGCCGCACCCAGATATGCCTGCATGGCATGGGTGGGGGGCAGGAGCGCCGAGAAGACCCGCACCCCTTCCGGGATGAGCTCCAGGTCCATCATCAGCCCGCCGATCAGCATCGAAGGCAGGAACACCAGCTGCGACCACAGGACGGTGCCCCGAGCCCCGTTCGAAACCACTCCGATGAGAGCGGCGAGCGCTCCGAAGGCGAACGCCGCCAGCGCGGTGATGGCCCAGAAGCGCCACCAGCTCACGGGCTCGACGCCGCCGAACAACGGGCCTGCCGACAAGGCGATGATCGCAGACGCGACGAACGCATGGATCAACGTCGTCAGCAGCGGAATCCCCATGATCGATCCTGCGGGCACTCCGAGGATCTTGAAGCTTCGATACACCCCGGCGTCCCTGGCCTCGACCAGTTCCCCCGGCAGTCCGAGCACCGTCGAAGCCAGGAGGGTGACGATCACCATGGAGGGAATCAGCAAGCCGGTGAATTCCGGATTGATCTGGGTCATCACCAGCCCCATGAGCCCGAAGAACCCGAGCGGAAACAGGTAGTTCATGAGCATCGACGTCGGGTTGCGGAGTCCCGTCCGGAACTGGAAGCCGAAGTGCTCCCGGAAGGCCATCACAGGACGGCCTCCGGCTTCATGAGCTCCAGGAACCGCTCTTCGAGAGACGGACGCTCCACCCTGAGGTCGATCAGCTCGTCTCCTGCCTCGGCCAGCCGCGAGAACACCGCCGGCACGGTGGCACTCGGCTCACGACTGAACACCACCAGGTACTCATCCACGGTCCGCCGGACCGCCACCGCCGGAAGCTCGTCTCCCAGGTTCAGGCTCCCCGCCCTGGTCCGGACCGAGATCTTGGTGAAACCCTCACCGGCTGCGGTGAGTTCGAGGGGGCTCCCTTCTGCCACGATCCTGCCCGCCACGAGGATCGCCACCCGATCCGCCAGATCCTCGGCCTCGGCCATGTCGTGGGTGGCCAGCAGGAAGGAGGTGCCATCGGCACGCATCTCCCGGATGAGTTGGTGCAACTCCACGCGCGATGGGACGTCGAGGCCGGCGGTGGGTTCGTCCAGGATGACCAGCCGGGGCCGGTGCGCCACCGCCATCGCCAGCGCCAGCCGCCGCTTCTGGCCCGTCGAGAGCGCCGAGAACCGCGTCGTCCGCTTGTGATCCAGCCCGAGTCGCTCGAGGAGATCCTCTCGGGTGGGGACCCCGTGGTACGAGCAGGTGAAGCGCAGCGCTTCCTCGACCGTCATGTGCGGCGGCATGCCCGAGTCCTGCAGTTGCACGCCTACCACCGTGTGCAGCCCACGGGAGTCCCTGGTGGGATCCACCCCCAGAACAGACAGACGCCCTGAGGTCACCGGCCGCAGACCTTCGATGCACTCCAGGGTGGTGGTCTTTCCTGCCCCGTTTGGACCGAGCAGACCGAACACCTCGCCGGCCCGCACGTCGAAGGACACGCCGGCCAATGCCGTGACGTCACCGTAGGTCTTGCCCAGGGCGTCCACCGTCACAACCCGATCGTGCATCCGGTCTCCTCGAGTTCCGACCACGGTGCGAAGTGGCCGCGAATCAGGCTAGGGGAATCGGACGGTTCGGACGGCCTTCCCGCTCAGAACCGACCGCTCATGGGTCGCGGAGGAAGTCCTCGATCTCCTCGACCAGACGGTCGACCGGGTCGATGCCGTTCTCACCGGCCAGGGACTGAGCCTCGAGATCCTCGATGTATTCCCGGATCTCGGAGTCCACCAGGGCCTCTTCGAGCTGCTGGCGGAAGGCGGCCACCTCGAGGGTCAGCTCGCTCGTGTCGACCCGGACCCCGACGATGTCCAGGGCCTTTTCCAGCAGCGCCAGCGAGCCCGGCGGGTATTCCTGCTGGGACACGTAGTGGGGGACCGCCGCCCACACGCTGACAACCCGCCGTCCGGTGGCGACGATGGCCTGGGTCAGCACCCCGATGATGCCGGTGGGGCCCTCGTATGAGGACGCGAACAGCTGGTGAGTGGATACCAGGTCCGGATCGGAGGCAGAGCCGACGAGCGGAACCGGAAGCGTGTGGGGGACCTGCCCGATGAATGCTCCGAGCATCACCACCTCCTCGACCCCGGTCGCATCGAGCACCTCGAGCACGGCCGCCGTGAAGACCTTCCATCTCGTGTGCGGCTCGGAACCGGTGATCACGAGGAGATCCCGCTCGGAACCCGGCTTTGAGACTCCCCAGATCTCGATATCGGGCCAATCGATCTCGCGCATCCCGAACTCGTCGATGTGCACCGTCGGCCTGCGAACCTGGAAGTCGAAGAACTCGTCTGGATCGATCGATCCGAGGAACGTGGCGTCACCGCCGTCGAGGAGCGAGCGGACCGCCCCGCTGGAGCACTCCCCCGCATCCCCCCACCCATCGAAGGCCACCACCGCGGCGGGCCGGTGGAGAAGCGGGCGCTCTTCCCAAACCACTCTCGACATGGCAACAGGCTACCGCGCACCAGCCGACACGCGGCTAGAACGCGCGCTCCAGGAACAGCTCCGTCCGCTGCCAGGCGAGGTCCTCCAGCGCCTGATCGTGATCCGGCGACGTAGGGTCGTAGAACCGTGCATTCCCGTTGCGGTAGACGTGGAAGGTGGCATCGAGTCCGACGTCGCGCATGGTGATCTCGAGTACGGACGGCTTCACGTCGTCGAGCGCCGGATCGAGCCCGCCCTGGTGACCGATGTATGACGCATCTGCCATCCGGAATTGCGGCTGGAGTTCCGATCCGTTCGACGCCATGCCGAAGATCACCACCGCCCCGATCCTGGTTTCGATGGTCGACGCCCAGATCGCGGTCCCGGCGGCGTGGCCCGAGACGAGCATCGCAACCTGCTCGCCGACCACCACACCGGAATCGAGCAGGTCCTCGATGCCAGACGTGACGGTGGAGAGCCATCGGTCCCGGTCGACGGCAGGGCCGACGTCGAGCACTTCTACGACAAACCCCAACTCGAGCATCCGCTCCGCCATCCGATCTGCTCCCGGGCCGTCGACCACGAGGGCCCCCCGACCGAGACCGGCGGCGGGGATTCGGTGTCGAACAGGCTCGGCGATCTCCTCGGTTGCGGATGGTTCCTCGGACTCGCCGGGGGATGCATCGTCCTCCGGAGCCCGCTCGAGCGGAGGCACCGGCGTTCCGGCGCGGCCTGCTCCGGCGGTGAACCGGACGGCACCCCGAGCCGCCACATCCATCACGCTGAAGCCGTAGTGACGTTCGAGTTCCAGACCCTCCCCGATGGGCCGCCCGAGACCATCGAGGACCGCCATGCGGTCGGATCGAAGGGTGTCCTGGGGGCTGGCTGCGATTCGCTCGGCCATCATCACGGCGTACGCCAGGGTGTCGCCATCGCTCACGACCGTGTTGACGAGGCCGATCGCATGCGCCTCCTCTGCCTCCACCGAACGGCCCGTGAGGATCATCTCGAGTGCCAGGCCGAGTCCCACGATCCGAGGGAGACGCTGTGTCCCGCCGTCGACCAGTGGCACGCCGAACCGGCGCTCGAAGCAGCCGAACACCGCAGAGGCGCCGGCGATGCGAAGGTCGCACCACAGCGCCATCTCGAGCCCACCCGCGACGCAGTAGCCCTCGACGGCGGCGATCGTCGGTTTGCCGATCTGCATGCGGGTGAAGCCGAGGAACCCGTCCGGGCCGTCTTCGAGGTCGAACGCTTTCAGGTCGGCACCACTCGAGAAGTTGCCACCCCGTCCGTGGAGAATCCCCACGTGTGCGTGCTGGTCGACCTCGAACCGGCGCCATGCCTCTCCAAGCGCGGCGGCGGTGGCGCGATCGACGGCGTTGCGAACATCCGGCCGGTCGATGGTGATCACGGCGACCTGGCCGCGGCGCTCGTACGAAACCGTCATGGTCATTCCCCCTGCGGACGGACCACTACAGGATGCCATCTCGTCGATCGAGGACAAGGGAATGCGGCGATCAGCGACCAGCCATCAGCGACCAGCGACCAGCGGCCAGCGTCCAGCGACTAGCCATCAGCGACCAGCCACCAGCCACCAGCCACCAGCGACCAGCGACCAGCCACCAGCCACCAGCCACCAGCGACCAGCCACCAGCGACCAGCCACCAGCGACCAGCGACCAGCGACCAGCGACCAGCGACCAGCGATCATTGACTACCCTCGCCGGGATGCGGGTCGTCTACTGGCTTCACATCGTCGGCGCCTCGGTGTGGCTCGGCGGACTGATCACCCTCGGCGCACTCGTCGCCGCGTTGCGGCGGGCGGGTGCCGACCGCAGCGTGCTTCAGGTGATGGCGCGCCAATTCGGACGGGTGTCGTGGACGGCCATGGCGGTGGCGGTTCTGTCCGGGGCCTGGATGGCCATCGACTTCCTGGAGCGGCCCGGGCTCGCCACCAAGTTCGGCGCCGTCGCCCTCACGGCAGGACTCGCCGCCTGGCATCAGTTCGCGGCACGCGACCAGAGCCCCCGTACGCGCGGGATTCTCCAGGGCCTCATCCTTCTGGCCAGCCTCGGCGTCTTCGCCGTCGCCATCGCCATCTAGTCCGTCGGCCCTCGACCCATCGACGCGTTCGGTTCCGCCCAAGACGAAGGCCCGGTCCAGAGGACCGGGCCTTCTCGCGTCACTTCTTCTTGTGTCGATTGGCTTTCAAGCGCTTGCGGTACTTGTGCTTCGACATCTTCTTCTTGCGCTTCTTGATCAGCGACCCCATGCCTCTTCCCTCAAGACTCGAAATAGGTGAACGCCAAGCTTGGCCCCTCGATCGGCCCTGGTCAAACCGCTCCGTCGGTCGCAACCTCGAGTTCGAGCACGATGCCCCTCGATCCGAGGCGTCCCTCGAGCGCGGAACGAACCCGGGCACGGCCGTCCGCCTCGACCAGCGCCAGTACCGAAGGACCGGCACCGGACCAGCAGGCGTGGGCGGCGCCCGCGTTGCGAGCAGTCGTGACGAGCGCGGCGACGTCCGGTCGAACCCGGGACCTGACCTCTTCGTGAATCTCATCACCCGAGGACTCGGCGAGCACCGAGGCGTCGTTGCCGAGCAGTCCGGCAACCAGGGCGGCCACCCGACCGATCGATCTCACCACCACCTCGGACGGATAGGCCGGCGGCAGGGTGTCGCGAGCCTCCCGGGTCGGGAAGGGCTCGTCAGGCACGGCGACGATCGGAGACAGCGAACTGCGCCAGGGCAAGCGATGCACGTGCCTTCCGGTCGCCAGCACCAGTCCGCCGAACACCGTCGCGGCGGCGTTGTCCGGATGGCCCTCCATCTCGGCGACGATTTCGAACACCTGACGCGGGTCCGGCTCGTGCCCCGTGGCACGAAACGCGGCGAGGGCGCCCGCCGCCGCCGCGGCGGAAGAAGAACCGAGCCCGCGGGCAATCGGGATGTCGTTGCGGACCGTGAGGGACAGAGGGGTCCTGCCGGCGGCGCGTCGCGCCGCCTCGAGCACCGCATCGTCGGCATCGGCCTCGGGACGCTGCGCACCCTCGTGAACCACCGACCAACCGGAGGCCGGAACGGCCGTCACTTGGCACCGGAGTTCGAGCGCCAGCGCCAGGCAGTCGAAACCGGGGCCCAGATTGGCCGACGATGCGGGAGCCGATGCGTCAGCCACGCTTCCGGCCCCTGACCTCGACGAAGATCTCGGCCGCCTCCGGGAGCGCATCGCGGATCTCGGCCTCCGCCCGCACGGTGGACTCCTCGATGTCGTGCATCGCCACAGAGTCCTCGAAGTCGATCTCGACATTGACGAGGACCTGACTGGGGCCCAGCTGCATGGTGAGCAGCCGGCCAACCGATGCCACCTCGGGCATCGCGAGCAGCCGGGACCGGATGGCCACGCGATCGGACCGCGAAGCCGCCTCCCCGATCAGGAGCGCCTTCGTCTCGACGGCCAGGAAGATCGCCACCGTGGCCAGCAGGGCCCCGATCATCAGCGACGCGATCCCGTCCCAGTACGTGTTGTGGGTGAGAGCCACGAGCACCGAGCCCGCCAGTGCCAGGACCAGACCCACCACCGCGGCGGCGTCCTCGAAGAGCACCACGACGAGCGCCGCCTCCTTCGACTCCCGAATCGAACGCCACAGCGACCGCGAGCCTCGCAGCCGTCCGAACTCCCGGTACGCCACGCCAAAGGTGACCGACTCGATCACGATGGCCAGCGACAGCACGATGAACGACGGAGTCAGGCTCTCGACCTCGTGGGCTTCGGTGAGCGCATCGATGCCGTGACGGATGGCGAGAACCGCCCCGCCGGCGAACAGCATCACCGCAACCATGAAACTCCAGAAGTAGGACTCCTTGCCCCGGCCGAACGGGTGCTCGGTGTCCGCCGGGCGGGCGGCGGCACGCATCCCCCACAGAAGCATCCCCTGATTGCCGGTGTCTGCCACGGAGTGCCATGCCTCAGAGAGCATCGCCACCGAGCCGGTCAGGGCGGCGGCGACGAACTTGGCGACGGCGATCAGGCCATTGCCGAAGAATGCGGCGATCACGGCGAGGCGGGAACCCTGGGCGGCCATCGGGTCGAGTCTACGTCTCGTGCGGTCAGGTCCCGAGAACGCGCACCTCGTCGCGTCGAACCGTCCCGCCGACCCTGACTCTGCCCGGACTCCACCGCAGCAGGATCGAGCTCGGCGCGTCGATCTCGTCGCCCTGATGGATCTCGATGTCGCCCTCGTCGACCCCCGCGTGCGCCAGGGCGGCCGCCAGCGCCACCGCCGCGCTCCCGGTTGCGGGATCCTCGACCACGCCGAGCTCGCCGGCGAAGAACCGCGCCTTCACCGAAACCCCCGGTTCCTCCCACGCCCACACGTACACGGCTCCTTCGGCCGGAGCGCCGGTGATCGACCGAACTTGCCCGGGTGTCTCAAGCTGGGCGACCGTGTAGGGCAGCGGCATGTCGACGGTGACCTGATCGACCGGCTGAATGCCTTCCAGAACCTCGGTGGACGCCCTCACCGGCTGATCGTGCGGCGGTGCGATCCACACGGCGTCGCCATCGACGCGAAAGCGAACCGGGGCGACCTGGCACCTGATGGAGTCGGTGATCCCGGGGCCGAGGACGGACAGCACCCAGGCGGCTCCGACGAGCGGGTGACCGGCGAACGGCAACTCGGTGGTCGGCGTGAAGATGTGCGCCTCGGGAACACCGCCCGTCCTCCAATCGATGAAGACCGTCTCGGAGAACCCGAGGTCGAAGGCGATGCGCTGCATCTTCTCCCCGTCGAGGCCGGTCACATCGGTCACGACCCCCAGGGGGTTGCCCCCCGAGTCACCCCGCGTGAACACCCTGAGGACGTAGCAGTGGCGCATCCGCCCACGCTACCCCGATTGGCAGAACCGTCCCACCCCGGTAGGTTCCGCCGCGATGCTCGAGCTTCTCGGAATCGACAGCCTGCTCAGTCAGCTGGTGCTCGCCCTCGGCCTCGCCATCGTGCTCGGCAACGGGTACGCCATCGTCATGCACCGACGAGGAAGGCGACCGAAGGGAGCCGAGGCCGATGCAGAGCTCCGCACACCTCGGGTGGCCTTCCTGATGACGATCGGTGTGATCATGACGATCTGGGGGGCGATCAGCACATTCGCCTGACCCTCTCAGGCGGGCTCCGCCGGCGGTCTGGTAGCCTTTCGGCCCGAACCTGCGGGTGTAGTTCAATGGTAGAACACGAGCTTCCCAAGCTCGGAGCGGGGGTTCGATTCCCCTCACCCGCTCACTGTCCCCCACGTAGGTGGGGGAAGGTCCCTGCCGGCCCGCAGGGCCGGGAGGTAGGGGGATCGGTCCCACCCACGAGACCGCCACCCCA
>DATCZS010000008.1:0-20505 GCA_036525795.1 Acidimicrobiia bacterium
CCCCTCGCCGGCTCCGCCGGCACTCCCCCCCAACGGGGGGAGAAACAAAGAACCCGTTTCCTCCCCCGCCGGGGGAGGTGGATCGAACCGGAGGCGAGAGACGGAGGGGGCCGGGCGCCCTCCCCCGCCGGGGGAGAAACGAAGAAGGGGCCGGCGATGCCGGCCCCTTCGGTTCACTCTTCTTCGTCTGTGGATTCGACTCGCTGAGCGCCGAGGCTCGCCAGCCACTCGGCCGGGTTCTCCGGCAGCAGGTCCTCGGAGGAAGACGCCGGCGGCTCTCCGCCGAGGAGCGCGGCGGCCGTCACGGTCGTCGCACCCGGAAGGGCCGGTTCGAGCACCTGGTAGGTATCCGACCCGGTTCCGGCCGGGATCAGCTTGCCGATGATCACGTTCTCCTTCAGCCCCCGCATGTAGTCCGAGCGACCCTGGATGGCGGCATCGGTGAGCACCCGCGTGGTCTCCTGGAAGGACGCGGCCGACAACCACGAATCGGTGGCCAGCGACGCCTTGGTGATCCCCATCAGTTCGGGCCGGCCCTCGGCGGGCTGCTTGCTCTCCTGGACCAGTGCCCGGTTGTTGTCGCGGAACACGAGGTCGTCGACCAGCTCGGCGGGCAGGAATTCGGAGTCGTTGGCCGCGACCACCCTCACCCGGCGCAACATCTGGCGGACGATCAGCTCGATGTGCTTGTCGTGGATCTCCACCCCCTGGGAGCGGTAGACCTCCTGCACCTGGTCGACCAGATACTGCTGGGCGGAGCGGACACCCCTGATCTCGAGGACCTCCTTCGGATCGAGGGGGCCTTCGGTGAGCTGATCGCCTGCTTCGACGACGTCGCCGTCGGCGACTCTGAGTCGCGCCCGCCGGGTGATCGGGTATTCGACCTCTTCACCCTTGGCGTCGATCACCACGCGGCGGCCCTCCTCGTCGTCGAGGATGCGGACCGGGCCACCCATCTCGGTGAGGACGGCCTTCCCCTTCGGGGCGCGAGCCTCGAACAGCTCGACCACGCGGGGCAGACCGTGGGTGATGTCGTCTCCCGCCACGCCTCCGGTGTGGAAGGTACGCATCGTCAGCTGGGTGCCCGGCTCACCGATCGACTGGGCGGCCATGATGCCGACGGCCTCGCCGACCTCGACCACACGACCGGTTGCCAGGCTGAGCCCGTAACACGTCTGACAGACACCGACCCGCGAGTCACAGGTCAGCACCGAGCGGCAGCGAACGGTCTCGAGTTCCTCGGCGCGGGCCTCGATCACAAGGAGGACCTTGGTGTCGATCATCTGCCCGGCGCGGAGTTTCTCGCCGTCCTTGGTCTCGAGCAGCTTGCGGTCGATCTTGACGTCGTCGGCAAGCACCCGTCCGAAGATGCGGGACCGAAGGTTGCGGATCACGCGGCCGCGTTCGTCGAGCAGCGCGATCCGGATTCCCTTGTCGGTCTCGCAATCCTCTTCCTTGATGATCAGCTCCTGGGAGACATCCACCAGACGGCGGGTGAGGTACCCGGAGTCGGCGGTGCGCAGGGCGGTGTCGGCGAGTCCCTTGCGGGCACCGTGGGTCGAGATGAAGTACTCGAGCACCGACAGGCCCTCGCGGAAGTTGGAGATGATCGGCCGCGGGATGATGTCACCCTTCGGGTTGGCCACCAGGCCACGCATCCCGGCGATCTGGCGCACCTGCATGATGTTTCCGCGGGCACCCGAGCCAACCATCATGTCCACCGAGTTGAACTTCTCGGTCTTCATGTTGGCTTCCATGGCATCCTTGACCCGGTCCGTGGCCTCGGTCCAGATCTCGATCAGCTCCTGGCGCCGCTCCTCCTCGGTGACGACGCCCTTGTTGTAGAGCGACTGCACCTTGTCGGCCCGCTGCTCGTACTCCTCGAGGATCTGCGCCTTGTCCGGCGGGGTCTTGACGTCGTCGAGGGCGATGGTGAGTCCGGCCTTGGTGGCGAAGCGGAACCCGAGAGACTTGATGCCGTCCAGGGTCGCTGCCACCTCAGAACGGGGATACCGCTCGATGATGGTCTCGATCAGCCGACCGATGTCCGCCTTGATCACCACGGAGTCCACGTACGGGAACCCGTTGGGGAATGCGGTGTTGAGCAGAGCCCTGCCCAGGGTGGTCTCGATGGGCCGGGAGCCGTCGACCGGCTCCTCCCGGAGCAGCTTGCCGATCGAGTCCTTCAGGTCGGCATGCAACTCGGGGTCGCCGGCCAGGTCTCCCACGCGCATGCTGATCGGGGCATGCAGCGAGAGCTCACCCAGGTCGTACGCCATCACCGCCTCATCCAGCGAGGCGAACCGGCGACCGGCACCCTTGGCGTCTTCCACCAGTTCCGACAGGTAGTAGACACCGATCACCATGTCCTGGGAAGGGGTGACGATCGGCCGTCCGGATGCAGGGCGCAACACGTTGTTGGTCGACAGCATCAGCACCCTGGCCTCGGCCTGGGCCTCGGCGGACAGGGGCAGGTGGACGGCCATCTGGTCACCGTCGAAGTCGGCGTTGAACGCCTCGCACACCAGGGGGTGAATCTGGATCGCCTTGCCCTCGACCAGCACGGGCTCGAAGGCCTGGATGCCGAGACGGTGGAGGGTGGGCGCCCGGTTCAACAGGACCGGATGCTCCTGGATCACCTCGCCGAGCACGTCCCACACCTGGGGACGCTGCCGCTCCACCATCCGCTTGGCAGACTTGATGTTCTGGGCGAGGTCGAGGTCGACCAGACGCTTCATGACGAATGGCTTGAACAGCTCCAGTGCCATCACCTTGGGCAGGCCGCACTGGTGCAGCTGCAACTGGGGTCCGACCACGATCACAGACCGGCCCGAGTAGTCGACCCGCTTGCCGAGCAGGTTCTGGCGGAAGCGACCCTGCTTGCCCTTGAGCATGTCGGAGAGCGACTTGAGCGCCCGGTTGCCCGGCCCGGTCACCGCCCGGCCGCGGCGGCCGTTGTCGAAGAGGGCGTCCACCGCCTCCTGCAACATGCGCTTCTCGTTGTTGACGATGATCTCGGGGGCCCCGAGGTCGAGAAGGCGCTTCAGCCGGTTGTTCCGGTTGATGACCCGCCGATAGAGGTCGTTCAGGTCGGACGTGGCGAACCTGCCACCGTCGAGCTGGACCATCGGCCGCAGATCGGGCGGGATCACGGGCACGGTCTCGAGGATCAGGTCGGTGGGGGCGTTCTTGCCCTCCCAGAACGGCTTGACCACCTTGAGCCGCTGAGTGGCGCGCTGGCGCTTCTGGGCGGAATTGGCCGAGAGCGCCTCCTGCAGCGCCTCCATCTCGTCGTCGAGGTCGAGGTGGGCGAGCAGTTCGCGAACCGCTTCTGCTCCCATGCCGCCCGTGAAGTAGTCGCTGTAGCGCTCGTAGATCTCGCGCCACAGCTGCTCGGACTCCACGAGGTTCTTGGGCTTGAAACCCTTGAACTGATCGAAGGCGTCCTCGATCAGTTCGACCTCACGCTCGGCCCGATCATGGCGGTCCTTGATCTCGCGATCGACCTCCTTGCGGCGGGCATTGATCTCCTGGCTCTTCGCGCCGCCCTCTTCCATCCGGGCGAGCTCGTCCTCCAGAGCCTCGAGGCGCACCGACTTCCACTGCTCGAAGTCGTCGCGGACGACCTGGAGCTCGGCGCGCATCGCCTCTTCCAGCTCGAGGAGGTCATGGCTGCGGCGATCCTCGTCGACGCCGGTGATGATGTAGGCCGCGAAGTAGATGACCTTCTCGAGATCCTTGGGGGACATGTCGAGCAGGTAGCCGAGCCGGCTGGGGACGCCCTTGAAGAACCAGATGTGGGTCACGGGCGCGGCCAGTTCGATGTGGCCCATTCGCTCGCGCCGGACCTTGGAGCGGGTCACCTCGACCCCGCAGCGCTCGCAGATGATGCCCTTGTAGCGGATCCGCTTGTACTTGCCGCAGTAGCACTCCCAGTCCCGCTGGGGACCGAAGATGCGCTCGTCGAACAGGCCCTCCTTCTCGGGCTTGAGCGTGCGGTAGTTGATGGTCTCCGGCTTCTTCACCTCGCCGTACGACCACGCGCGAATCTGGTCGGACGGCGCCAGACCGATCTTCAGCTCGTCAAAGATTTGTCTTGCCACGTTGCTCCCCTGCCGACCGATGCCGGCTGTTCGGTGCCTGCTGCTCGCTCAAAATCACTCGTCGTTTTCGGGACGCTCGGGACGTGAGAGGTCGATGCCGAGCGACTCGGTGGAGCGATACATGTCGTCCTCCAGCTCCCGCAGTTCGACTTCCTCGCCGGCGGCGAGCATCTCGACGTTGAGACACAGACTCTGCATCTCCTTTATGAGCACCCGGAACGACTCCGGGATACCCGGTTCAGGGATGTTGTCTCCCTTGACGATCGCCTCGTAGACCTTCACCCGGCCCTGCACGTCGTCTGACTTGATGGTCAACAGCTCCTGGAGGGCATAGGCGGCGCCGTACGCTTCCAGCGCCCACACCTCCATCTCGCCGAATCGCTGGCCACCGAACTGCGCCTTCCCGCCCAGCGGCTGCTGGGTGATCATCGAGTACGGGCCGGTCGAGCGGGCGTGGATCTTGTCGTCGACCAGGTGGACCAGCTTCAACATGTAGATGTATCCCACCGTCACCTGGGTGTCGAACGGATCCCCGGTGCGCCCGTCGTACAGCGTGGCCTTGCCATCGTGGCCGACGAGGCGAACCCCGTCGCGATTGGGAAGCGCATTGGCGAGGACCTTCATGATCTCGTCCTCACGCGCCCCGTCGAAGACCGGGGTGGCGGTCTTGGTCCAGGACTCCGCCCCAGAGGCGGCCGGGCTCACCGCATCCTTGAACGGCTCCCAACCCTGGGCCGCAGCCCAACCGAGATGGGTCTCGAGCACCTGTCCCAGGTTCATCCGGGAAGGAACGCCCAGCGGGGAGAGGATGATGTCGACCGGGGTCCCGTCGGCCAGGAACGGCATGTCCTCCTCGGGGAGGATCTTGGCCACGATGCCCTTGTTGCCGTGGCGGCCTGCCAGCTTGTCGCCCTCGGAGATCTTCCTCTGCTGGGCGACGTAGACCCGCACCAGTTCGTTGACCCCGGGCGGGAGGTCGTAGCCCTCGCTGCGCTTGAACACCTTGACGGCGATGACCTTGCCCGACTCGCCGTGGGGGACCTTCAGCGACGTGTCGCGCACCTCGCGGGCCTTCTCACCGAAGATGGCGCGCAGCAGGCGCTCCTCCGGCGTCAGCTCGGTCTCACCCTTGGGCGTGACCTTGCCCACGAGGTAGTCGCCCGGGCCCACCTCGGCGCCGATCCGGATGATGCCGTTCTCGTCGAGATCGGCGAGCACCTCGTCGGCCACGTTGGGGATGTCCCGCGTGATCTCCTCGGCACCCAACTTGGTGTCGCGGGCGTCGATTTCGTGCTCCTCGATGTGGATCGAGGTGAGCACGTCGTCTTTGACGAGGCGCTCGGACAGGATGATGGCGTCCTCGAAGTTGTGGCCGTTCCAGGGCATGAACGCCACCATCAGGTTGCGACCGAGCGCGAGCTCTCCGAACTCTGTGGAGGGGCCGTCTGCCAGCACGTCGCCGACCGACACCGAGTCGCCCTCGCGCACGATCGGCTTCTGGTTCATGCACGTCCCCTGATTGGACCGCTCGAACTTGTCGAGGGGGAAGGAGTGCTTCTTGTTCGTGCCCTTCTCCTTCACCACGATCTGCTGACCGGTGACCTCGACGACCTCGCCCACCACGGGCGAGATGATCATGTCCCCCGAGTCGGTGGCGGCCCGCCCCTCGACCCCGGTACCGACCAGCGGCGATTCGGAGGTCAGCAGCGGAACGGCCTGGCGCTGCATGTTCGAGCCCATCAGGGCGCGGTTGGCGTCGTCGTGCTCGAGGAAGGGGATCAGCGCGGTGGACACCGACACGATCTGCTTGGGCGAGACGTCCATGTAGTCGACCTGATCGGGCGACACCGTCTCGACTTCACCCCCCGCCAGGCGAACCAGCACCCGATCGTTGACGAACGTGCCGTCCGTCTTGATCGGGGCATTGGCCTGGGCGATGACGTAGCGCTCCTCCTCCGTGGCGGTGAGGTAGTCGACCTTGGAGGACACCTTGCCCTTCTCGACCTTGCGATATGGCGTCTCGATGAACCCGAACCGGTTGACCCTGGCATAGGTGGCCAGCGACCCGATCAGTCCGATGTTGGGACCCTCCGGGGTTTCGATCGGGCACATGCGGCCGTAGTGGGACGGATGCACGTCGCGCACCTCGAATCCGGCCCGCTCGCGGGACAACCCGCCAGGGCCGAGCGCCGACAGCCGGCGCCGGTGCGTGAGTCCGGCAAGCGGGTTGGGCTGGTCCATGAACTGGCTGAGCTGGCTGGTTCCGAAGAACTCCTTGATCGACGCGGTGACCGGACGGATGTTGATCAGGCTCTGGGGCGTGATGGCCTCGGGGTCCTGAGTCGTCATCCGCTCCTTCACCACGCGCTCGAGACGGGTGAGCCCGACGCGGATCTGGTTCTGGATCAGCTCGCCGACGGTGCGGATGCGCCGGTTGCCGAAGTGGTCGATGTCGTCGGTGACGACCGAGACCTCGACCCCGCGATGCGTGGTCATCGTGGGAATGCGGGCGTGCATCGCCACCAGGTACTTGATCGAGTCGACGATGTCCTCGTCGCGCAGCAACTGCAGTCCCTCGGCGCGATAGTCGTCCGGACTGTCCTCGAGGAACTTCTGGCTGAGCTTGTAGCGACCGACCCGGGTGAGGTCGTAGCGCTTCGGATTGCGGAACAGTGTCTGGATGAGACCGCGAGCCGACTCGACCGTGGTCGGCTCACCGGGCCGCAGCTTGCGGTACAGGTCGACGAGCGCCTCTTCCCGGTCGTGAGCCGGGTCGCGCTCGAGCGTGTTGCGAATCGACTCGGCCCCGTCGAAGAGGTCGAGGATCTCCTCGTCAGACTCGGCGATGCTCAGGGCACGCAGGAAGCCGGACACATACTGACGGCGCTTGCGGTCGACGCGGACGCCGATGGTGTCGCGCTTGTCGGTGTCGAACTCGAGCCAGGCACCGCGGCCGGGGATGATCTTGCCGGAGTAGATGAACCGGTCCGAGGTCTTGTCCGCGGTGGCGTCGAAGTAGACGCCAGGCGACCGCACCAACTGGGAGACGACCACACGCTCGGTGCCGTTGATGATGAAGACCCCGTTCTCGGTCATCATCGGGAAATCCCCGAGGAAGACCTGCTGCTCCTTGATCTCCCCGGTCTGGGTGTTCAGGAAGCGGGCGGTGACGAAAAGCGGGCGGGCGAAGTTGGCGTCGCGCTCCTTGCACTCCTCGATCGACATCTGCGGATCGCCGAAACGGTGATCGGTCAGTTCGAGTGCCAGTGAGCCGGTGAAATCTTCGATCGGGGAGATCTCGTCGAAGATCTCCTTCAGGCCCTCATCGAGGAACCACTGGAACGATTCGTGCTGGACGGCGAGTAGATCAGGGAGCGGAAGAACTTCCGGGATCTTTCCAAAGGAAAAGCGCTCGGCGACGCGCGAGGACAAGAGATGCCTCCTTGAGGGTCCGGACAACCAAGTCGGCACGTTACCACAGGGGGCCAACGCACCACAAACGCGAACGCTGAGTTGTCCGGCGAAGATCGCCGCAGCCAATCGGCTTGCCGAAGCATACGGTACAGACCGCGAATCTGTCAATGATCCAGTCGACCGATCGCGTCCCCCGGATCACCCTCGGAAGCCGGGTGCCGAGGGTGCCCCGGCCGTCAACCGTGGTCGGAGACGATCTCGAACCCCGACTCGATCGGCACCGAGATCGCGGCCGCCACCGAGCACATCTCCTGCTCGGATCGCCGTATGGCCTCGGCCACCTCCTCATGGGTGAGATCGGTCCCGCCGAGCCGGTAGGAGAGCCGGAACCGCTGGAACCCCCACGGCGGCTCGGGACTCTGGGTGAACGACGCCTCCACCGAGAGCGTGGTGAGCCGATCGCCGAGCAACTGCACCAGGTCGGTGCCCGCGCAGGCAGCGAGAGCCATGGGCAACAGGTCGGACGGTTTGGTCCCGACCCGCTGCCGACCGTCGATGTCGACGGGCATCTGCTTGGAGTCGTACCCGTCGAACCGCCAGTCGCCATCCCAGTCGATACTCACCGAAGGCACCGGCCGAGCCTACCGGGGCGGCATCCAGTCGGGAGACGTCAGCGCAGGCGGAAGACCGCCTTGCCCATCACCTCGCGCCTGGCGAACACGCCGAACGCCTCTTCGTACTCGTCGAGGCGGAACTCGCGCCACACCCGCGGGGCGATCCGACCGTCCCCCACCATGGCGGCCAACTCGACGAAGTTCCCGAACGCCTCCGCCGGCTCCTCTCCGAGCGACCGCCCCCAGAACACCCCGACGAGGGCGGCACCTTTCAAGAGCGCCAGGTTCGCCGGCAACGACGGGATCTCGCCGGTCGCAAACCCGATCACCAGATGCCGGCCGTTCCACGCCAGCGAGCGAAACGCCGTCTCGGTGAGATCACCGCCGACGGGGTCGAACACCACGTCCACCCCGCGCCCCGCCGTCAGATCCCGCACCCGGTCGCGGAGCGGCTCCGAGCGGTAGTCGATGACCTCGTCGGCGCCCAGCGAGCGACAGAAGAGGAGCTTCTCCGGCGTCGAGGCAGCCGCGATCACCCTCGCTCCCATCGCCTTTCCCAACTCCACCGCCGCGCTCCCCACTCCGCCGGCGGCACCCAGCACGAGGACCGTCTCCCCCGACCGCAGGGCCGCCCGCTGTTTGAAGGCGTGGTACGAGGTCCCGTATGTGAGCGCGAAACCGGCCGCCGCTGCCGTGTCGAGACCAGCCGGGATGGGAAGCACAGAGGTCGCCGGGACCACCCACCGCTCGGCGAACGCCCCGTGGGTCGACATACCGATCACCCGATCACCCGGGACCACGCCGGTGACGCCCTCTCCGATCTCGACCACCTCTCCGGCCGCCTCCCCGCCCGGGGAGAACGGCAGAGCGGGACTCGTCTGGTACCTCCCCTCGATGATCAGGGTGTCCGGGAAGTTGAGTCCGGCGGCCTCGACGCCGATGACGACCTCGCCAGGACCCGGATGCGGGTCGTCGACCTCGGCGATGCTCAGCTTCGACGCCGGACCGAGCTCGGAACAGAGAAGGGCGCGCATGGGCGAGAGGCTACCGGGCTCCGTGCGAGGCGAGCGGCGCACACGTGCACACCGAAAGTCGCCGCCACCCTGTCGCGGTCCGGATGTTCGATCAGCGCTCGGCGGGAGCGCTACACCGCCTCGAACAGGCCGGCTGCCCCCATGCCGCCGCCGACGCACATCGTCACGACCCCGTACCTGCCACCCCGACGCCGCAACTCCCGCAACAGGTGCCCCACCATGCGCGCCCCTGACATCCCGTACGGATGGCCGATCGAGATGGCGCCTCCGTTGACGTTGTAGATCTCGTTGTCGATCCCAAGGGTGTCCCGGCAATAGAGCGTCTGGACGGCGAACGCCTCGTTGAGCTCCCACAGGTCGATGTCGGCCACCGAGAGTCCGGCCCGCGCCAGCAGCTTCGGCACCGCGAACACGGGACCGATGCCCATCTCGTCGGGATCGACCCCGGCCACCGCCATCCCCCGGTAGTACCCGAGCGGCTCGAGACCGCGTCGCTCGGCTTCCCTGGCCTCCATCACGACCACGGCGGCGGCGCCGTCTGACAGCTGGCTGGCATTGCCGGCAGTGACGTTCTTGCCCGGACCGCGCACCGGTGGGAGCTGGGCGAGGCCCTCGAGGGTCGTGCTTGGGCGGTTGCCCTCGTCGAGGCGCCGCGTCACCTCCTCCCGTGTCGTCTCCCCGGTCTCCCTGTCCACGATCACCTTGGTGGCGGTGACGGGGATGATCTCCTCATCGAAGAGCCCCCGCTCCTGGGCGGACGCGGTCCGCATCTGGGACTGCAGGGCGTATTCGTCACAGGCCGCCCGGTCGATGCCGTAGCGTTCGGCGACCACCTCGGCGGTGTCGATCATCGGCATGTACATGTGCGGCTGGAGCTCGAGCACGTTCGGATCGGCGGCTCGATACATGTTCATGTGCTCGTTCTGGATGAGGCTGATCGAGTCGAGGCCGCCGGCCACCGCCACTCCCGCCCCGTCGACCACGATCTGCGAGGCGGCAGTGGCCACTGCCATGAGCCCGGAGGAGCACTGGCGGTCGATCGTCATCCCCGACACAGACGCGGGCAGACCCGCCGCCATCGCCGCCACCCGGGCCACGTTCAGGCCCTGGGTCCCCTGCTGCAGGGCGGCACCCATGATCACGTCGTCGACTTCCCCCCCGTCGACGCCCGCCCGCTCGACCGCTCCCCTGATGGCATGGGCCGCCATCGTGGGGGCCTCGGTGTCGTTGAACATCCCCCGGTAGGCCTTCCCGATCGGAGTGCGGGCGGTCGAGACGATGACGGCTTCACGCATGAGACGCTCCTGGGCTGGTGGCGCACGGAGCATACGCGACGGCTGTCCGGCGTGGCCCGCGACAGGGCGGCCGCCGGCCGGCGACGGGGTCAGATCGCCGCGGTCCAGCCAATGGGACCGGAGGCCGGATCCGCGCCATCGAACAGAACCAGGGACATTCCTGGCAGGGCGCCTTCCTGGCCGGTGTCCTGACCCTCGAAGTTCGGATCGTCGCCCGCCCCGAGGCGTTCGAGCACCCACAGGACTGCCACCGTCACGATGACGGCCAGCAGCAAGCCGATCAGCCACTCGGGCAGCCGCCGCCTGGTGGATCGTCGAGAGGTCATACCCACCCCATGGTGGCATCGATCCGATGCTGCGGACAGGACGAACCGGCCGGGATCACCTGGCCCGGACCCGACGCCACACGGCGAGCGCGACCACGGCGCCGATCACCGAGCCGAAGAATCCGGCGGAGGTGAAGTTCAGCGGGCTTCCACCCCCGGGGAAGAGCGCCCCGAGGAATCCGCCCACGTACGAGCCGACGACGCCCAACAGCATCGTCTGCCACCACGCCATGTCGTCTCGTCCCGGCAGCACCGCTCTGGCGAGGGCGCCCACCACGAACCCCACGATCAACGTCCATACCAAACCCACTGCAATCTCCTCTCGTCTCGATCACCGGCTTCGCCCGGTGATGAGCCCTTCCGCCACACCGTACAGGTCGGCCGCTCCGACCCTCCCCAGAACGAATTCCTCGCCGGCGGCATGGTGCTCGGACCAGAAGACCCACACCCCGTCGTCGAGGCCGTAGACGGTCAGCAGCCGCTCGTAGTGAGCACCCCGGTGATCGAGGCCGGCAGAGACGACCAGTGCCGTGTGCCCGGCGCGCGCCGCCAGGGCCTCCACCCTGTCCGCCAGCTCGTTGCGGTCATCGGTGCATTCCCACATGTGGGAAACGTCTCCCGCCCGCCGAGCCCGATCGAAGATCGAGACCATCGACATCGCCGCCGCCTGCGGGGCCTGAAGGACGAAGTCGTGGAACCCGTCGTCGGACACCTCCTCGGTGAGCACGAGTGAGGCGCTCACACGGAAGTAGGCGACTCTCATCGGCGGGTGATCGGTCGCATCGAGGCGGACCCGGGTCACGGCCTCTGCCGATCCGCGCATCATCCCCACCAGCGCATAGGGCCCGACGATCTCCATGTCCTCCGGATGCTCCGGATCGAGGTCGACCATGCCCTTGGCGATCAGCGAACGGAGACCGGAGTCGATCGCCACCGAACGAACCTCGTCGGCGAGCGTCGAGAGATAGGGCTCGTCCATCGTGGGATCGGTGGTCGATGCCGAGCCGCGCAGCCAGTAGAGCTCCTCGTCGGTCAGACAGTCGACGAGGAGGTCCTCTTCGGCGACAGCCTCCTCGAGCACGTCGAGGGAGACCTCTTCTTCACCAGGCGGGATCAGCGAGAACAACGAAGACACGGTGGGGGGGCTACGACGACGCTGCGTCGTGATCGGGGGGCGTGCGGTCGCGATCGCGGACGAAGATCGGGTCGGGGAGGTACGTGCGGGTGGTCGGGTAGGCGAGCTCGACCGCGGGGTCGGCGGCGATCGCGTGCAGCAGCGACCGCCAGAGCGCGTCCTGCACACTCCGGCGTTGACGGACTCCGACCATGTAGCGACCGCTGACCATCACCCCCGAGTCGCGGGCGGAGATATAGGTGGCAGGAGCCACATGGGTGTAGCGGATCAGGTACTGCTGGCCTGCCTCGCGGATCGCCCGCTTGATGGATCCCTCGTCAGGGTCCGGGGCGTGTTCGGCCATGGCGCCTGCGACGAGCTGCTCGGCCCGTTCCCAGTCGGATTCGAACGTGACGAGCACGCCGATCTCGTCCCACAGGTAGGGGAACCCCTCGGTGTAGTTGGCGACGTGCTCGGAGAAGACCTTGCCGTTGGGCACGTGGATCAACCGCCCGGTCGACTGGTCTGCCTCCACCCAATTGCCGACCTCCAGCATCGAGAACCGGAAGGCCCTGACGTCGACCACGTCGCCCGACGTGCCACCGATCTCGATCCGATCGCCCACCTTGAATGGCCGACGCACCACGATGAAGGCCCAGCCGGCCAGATTCTCGAGGACCTCGGCCAGCGCGATGGCGATCCCGGCGGACAGGATCCCGAGGTAGGTGCCGATCCCGCCGACCCCGCCCAGCCAGATGTTGATCAGGCCGAGACCCCCGACGAGCGTGACGATGTACGCCACCCACTTCCTGGTTCGGAAGTAGATCTCCCCGTGCTGCATCCGTGCGCTGACCGCTCTCAAGACGAGGAAGCGGATGACGACGAGCACTCCGAGCAACAGCCCGGTCCGCACCAGATTGCCGGGGGATTCCATCTGGCCCCGGAACCATTCGACGACGCCGTCCATCCGCAGGAGCGTAGGCCTGCACCGCCGCGCCGTGCGCCCCGATCGACCCGGGGGCTCTACGTTCCTACGCTCACGGCATGCCGGTTCCATCCGCCAAACGCATCCCGGTCGCCCGTCAGCTGTTCGGTGAGACGGAGGTCGACGCCTACGGCTGGCTGAGAGATCGCACCGATGCAGACACCATCGCCTATCTGGAGGCGGAGAACCGCCATACGGAGGCGTCGACCGCCCACCTCGCCGGCCTCCGCGAGACGATCTTCGCCGAGATCAAGTCCCGGACTCTGGAGACCGACCTGTCGGCCCCCGCCAAGCGTGACGACTGGTGGTACGCCGCCCAGACCGAGGAGGGGAGGCAATACCCCATCTATGTCCGGATGCACGGATCACCCGATGGCCCCCGGCACGTGCTCCTCGACGCCAACCAGCTCGCCGAAGGTCAGGACTATCTGCAGATCGGGGTGTGGGCGGTGTCGCCCGATCACCGCCTCGCCGCATACTCGGTCGACACCGACGGAAGCGAGGCATACCGGCTTCGAATCAAGAACCTGGACACGGGCGAAGACCTGCCCGAGGAGATTCCGGGAACGTACTACTCGGCCGCGTGGTCGGCAGACGGGGGTCATCTCTTCTACACGACCATCGACGAGGCCCACCGGCCCGATCGGGTGTGGCGCCACGAGGTGGGATCGGATCCCGCCTCCGACGTGGTCGTCCTCCACGAGCCGGACGACCGCATGTTCCTGTGGGTCGACACCACCTCCGACCGCCTCTATCTCCTCATCTCGGCAGGAAGCCAGATCACTGCGGATGTCTGGTTCGTCCCGGCCGACCGACCGACCGACCCACCCCGGCCGGTGATCCCCCGGGTGCACGGAGTCGAGTACTCGGCTGATCATCGCGACGGTCGCTGGCTCGTGGTCACGAACGCAGACGCCCCCAACGGGAAGCTGATCTCGATCGGAACCGACGACGGCACCGACGTCACCGAGCTGATCCCCCACGATCCGCTCCGGAAAGTCGCCGGGGTCCGAGCCTTCGCACGGCACGTGGTGGTGTCGGGCCGTCGGGGCGGAGCCACCTCCCTCACCGTGCTCGGACAGTCGGGAGCGGCCCGCGATCTCGAGTTCGACGAAGAGGTGTCAACAGCCTTCCTCTCGCGCAACCTCGAGTACGACACCTCGCTGCTGCGCGTCGCATATCAGTCGATGGTGACTCCGGCAGAGATCATCGACGTCGACCTCGACACCGGGTCGAAGACCCTCGTGAAGGCGACCCCCGTGCTCGGCGGCTACGACCGCCGCGACTACGTCTCGAGCCGCCTGTGGGCCGACGCCGCAGACGGCAGTCGGGTTCCGGTGTCGATCGTCCATCGCGCCGACCTCGACCGGTCGGCCCCCGCTCCGCTCCTGCTCTACGGGTACGGGTCGTACGAGGCGACGATCGATCCGTACTTCTCGATCGCCCGTCTGTCGCTTCTCGACCGGGGGGTGATCTTCGCGATCGCCCATCCGCGGGGCGGAGGGGCGATGGGACGGCTGTGGTACGAGGACGGCAAGCTCGCCGCCAAACAGAACACGTTCACCGATTTCATCGCCGCTGCCGAAGCCCTCGTCGCCCGCGGATACACCTCGCCCGAACTCCTGGCCGCGAGGGGAGGATCTGCGGGAGGACTCCTGATGGGGGCGGTCGCCAATCTCGCGCCGGATCTGTTCCGGGCCATCGTGGCCGAGGTCCCATTCGTCGACGTCGTCAACACGATGCTCGACGAGAGCCTCCCCCTCACCGTGATCGAGTGGGAGGAGTGGGGAAACCCGACCATCGAGGACCAGTACCGGTGGATGCGGGCATACGCCCCGTACGAGAACCTGCGGGCCGACGTCGAGTACCCGGCGATGCTCGTCACCGCCGGTCTCAACGACCCCCGGGTCGCCTACTGGGAGCCGGCCAAGTGGACGGCCCGGATGCGGGCCGAGGCCAGGCACCGGGGGCCGCTGCTACTGAAGACCCAGATGGGCTCGGGCCACGCCGGCCCATCCGGCCGCTACGACGCCTGGCGCGACGAGGCCTTCGTACTGGCGTTCCTGCTCGACCAATGGGGCATCGCCTAGGGCGCCAGGACCGGACGACACCCGAACGGACCAGAGCCGAGGATGCCCCGAACGATCGGGGCGCTCGCCGGAACCCGGAGCCGTCGTGCGAGGTCGGCGCCGGCTCAGAGCAACGCCAACGCCTCGGCGACCATCGGCACGACCGAAACGGCGGAGAGGTCTGCGAGCGAGATCCACTCGGCATGGTCGGTGGACCCGGATCGTTCCGGGCGGGGCGGTCCGGATGCCACGGCGCCAAAGACGATCTGGAGGCTGTGCACCGTATGACCGGCCTCCTCATCGGCCTCCCACACCCGGGACGTGACCAGGATCGGGTCGCCGATCGAGGGGACCAGTCCCGTCTCTTCCTCGAACTCCCGGCGCAAGGCCTGGCGCGGCGTCTCACCCCAGTCCATCCCCCCGCCCGGGAGTGTGAACATGCCGGCGGCCGGATACGTCGGGGCAACGCGGGCGAGGAGCACGGCACCTCCTTCCAGGGCGAGGCCGTAGACCGCGATCCGGCGGCCGAGGCGGTCGATCATCGGCGAAGGTCCAGGGCGGCTCCCACCAGCCCCACGGTCGGAATCCCGCCCAGTTCGGTCAGAGGAACCCAGGCGGCATCGACGGTGCTTCCTCCTTGCTCCACCACCCGCGGCGTCCCGGCCGCCTCCACGTCGTAGACGAACTGCACGGTCTGGAGCGGACCGTGCCCTCGGACTGCCGGGTAGACGTGAGACTGCACATCCATGAGACGGCGAACGGTTCCGCGCAGGCCGGTCTCCTCGTGGAGTTCGCGCAACACCGTCTGCTCGGGGTGCTCCCCGAAGTCCATCCCTCCGCCCGGGAGCGTCCAGCGGCCACCGTCGACGTCTGCGTCCCACAGGAGCGTCAGAAGGATGGACCGGTCGTGGATACACAGCGCGTACGCGCCGACGCGGCGACGACCTGAGTCGGGTGCCATACGCCGCCAGACTACGCCGGTCACCGAGGGAGCGGACGGGTGCGCTCCAGCAGCTTGGGGACCCATCGAGGGACCCCTTCCTCCAGCGCCTCGGCGTACTCCGCGACGGCGTGACTCATGCACCGAAGCCCGCCCGGCGTCCTCGCATCCGCCTTTTCCGGGCAGAGACGGCACCGGGCAGCTCGAAGCGGGAGGCCTCCGAATCGCGTCACACCGTTCACACCACCCCATCGGCGTCGCGCTCGCCCGACACGATCATCATCCTGGGTTCGCCCCACCGGGCTAGTCCTCCGGGAGCCGCCCGGCGGGCCCATTCGTGGACAGAGCCCCGCCGGGAGGGCGGGGCTCTGTCGATCTTCGGCCGGGAGAGAGGGAGAGGCCGAAGGCTCAGCCTGCCAGTGCCTTGTCCGAGGCCCCGATCAGGATCTTGCGGGCCTTGGCCTGCTCGGCGATGGGGATCATCACCGTGAGCACGCCGTGGTCGTATCCGGCCTCGATGCCCTCGGTGTCGAGGCCGTCGCCCAGGAAGAACCGACGGGTCACGGGGCCGTGCGGGCGCTCGCTGACGAGCACCGTGGCCTCGTTCTCGGGCTTCCAGGTCCGCTCGGCGGACACCGTCAGGGTCTGCTTCTCGACGGTGATGTCGACCGAGTCGGGATCGACTCCGGGCAGGTCGAAATGAAGGTAGAAACGCTCGCCCAGCCTGTAAGCGTCCACCGGCATGGCGGAGGACCGCCCCCACACCTCGCGGTTGAGACGATCGAACTCGGCGAACGGATCGAAACGCATGAGCATTCGGTCACCTCCTGGTCGTGTCGCGGCGAATCTCATGTTGCCATCATCGTGACACACGAAATCTGATATGTCAAGACTCAAGTTAGTTGCACCAGAAAGAGGGGGTCGGATGGTGTGAGGGCTCGACGGGACGACGGCCGGCGGGTTGGCGTCGATCACCGCCCAGCGCCCCGATCCGGCGGCCAGGGTGAGGGGAGACCGGCCCCACCGGATGCCGGACCGGGCGCGACGGGGACCGTTCCTAGCCGGACTCCGGTTGGGGCCATGCCGGGTCTTCGAAGCGCTGAATCTCGACGAGGTGACCGTCCGGGTCGCGCAGGAAGGCATGGGTGATGTCGAAGGCCGGGTTGTGGGCGAGGGCCCTCTCGAACTCGACACCGCGGGCGGTGAGCTCCTCACAACGGCGTTCCACGTCCGGGTCGACGAACGTCACGATCACCCCGTCTGGCACCGGCGTCCCCTCGCACACGCCGAGGAACGCCCCTCCCCCGACCGAGAAGATGCGGCACGGCCCCTGGTCGAGCACGAGTTCGAGGCCGAGCAACTCCTGATAGAACGCCTGGCTCAAGTCGAGATCGGCGACCCGGAGAAACGTGACGAACTGCGGCCAGGCCCTCACAGCGTGGCCAGCTCCTCCAGGAGGCGATCCACCTCGTGCTCGGTGGTCGTCTGGACGAATCCGATCCGCACCAGCCCCCCGGAATCGAGCAGGCCGAGTCGCCCCATCGGCTCGACCGCGTAGTAGTGACCATCCCAGACGAAGATGCCCCGCTCCCCGAGCACGGCGGCGACCTCAGACGCCGTCCGCCCTGCCACCTCGACGGCAAAGGTCGCCACCCTCCCCGTCATGTCGGGCCGGCCCCACAGGCGGACCGTGGACGGAAGCCCGTCGAGGAACCGCCGTCCGAGTTGACGCTCGTGTTCGACGACGGCCTCATACGCATCGTCCAGCCTGGTCCGCCGATCCGAGCCCTCCCCGACCGACGCCAGGTGATCCACGGCCGCCTCCACCCCGGCGAGGAGGGCGAACGACGGCGTGCCCGTCTCGAACCGCCCCGGCGGGGCCGACGGAGCCGGTCGGACTTTGAACGCATCGACGGAATCCAAGAGGTCGTAGCGGCCCCACAGGATCCCGACGTGGGGTCCGTAGAACTTGTACGCCGAGCACACCACCAGATCGCAGCCCATCGCCTCCACGTCGATGCGCCGGTGCGGCGCCAGATGGACGGCGTCGACGAAGCAGATGGCACCGGAGGCGTGGGCGATCTCCGAAACCCGGGAGATGTCGACGAGCGAACCGAAGGCGTTGGATGCACCGGTGACGGCAACCAGCCGGGTACGTTCGTCGACGACCGAAGCCAGGTGACCGAGGTCGAGCGTCACGTCTGCGGTGTCGATGTCGGCGAACACGACTTCCGCCCCCCGCTCGGCGGCCGCCCGCACCCAGGGCGTGACGTTCGCATCGTGGTCGAGCCGGCTGACCACGATCCGATCGCCCGGGCCCCACTGCCGGGCGAGGGCGCGCGAGAACGCAAAGGTGAGTGTCGTCATGTTCGGCCCGAACACGATCTCGTCCTGGCTCCCCCCGACGAGGTCGGCCGCCGCCCGGCGCGCTCGCTCCACCACGGCGGCCGAGTCGAGGCTGGCGGCGAAGGACCCGCCCACGTTGGAGGAGGCCGTCACCAGTGCGCCGCTCACCGCATCGATCACACTCCGGGGGACCTGGGTCCCGGCGGGCCCGTCCATGTACACGGCGGGCCGGCCGGCAACCGTTCGTGCGAGAGCCGGGAACCGGGAGCGAAGGTGAGAAACGTCGAACGCCATGCGGGCGACGCTAGCCGTGGTCCACGTGCCCGGACGCATCGGTCCCCACTCCGCACGACGAGGCGCGTGCCGGTCGCCGGCGCCGAGGGGAAGCGGCGCCCGACACCGGTAGCCTCCGGGCGATGACGGACCACCCCGACCTCAGCCGGCTGATGAGCCCCGACCGGAGGAACCCGCTCGTGGCGGTGCCGGTGGTCGTCGGGGCGATCCTGGTGGTCGCCCTCGCACTCACCTGGCCCGGCGGCGAGCGGGAGATCGACCTGACACAGCTGGGGATCAGCAGCGAGGCCTACCGGGCCCGGGTGACCACCGTGACCGACGGCCCGTGTTCGTTCGCCACCCACGTCCCCTGCACCGCAGTGCTGTTCACCCTGCTGGAGGGACCCACTCCGGGAACGGTGAGCCTCCAGGAGTTCGAGGATCTGCCTTCCACCCCGCGGTTCGCCGACGGTGAGGTGGTGATCATGAGCTACATCCCCGACGCCCCTCCCTCGTTCCAGTACCAGTTCGCCGATCGGGACCGGCGCGGCCTCCTGCTCGGCGTCACGGCCTTGTTCTCGCTGACGGTGGTGGCCTTCGGCCGGATGCGCGGGCTCGCCGCCCTCGCCGGGTTGGCCGCCTCCGTGGTCGTGATGCTCTTCTACGTCGTCCCGGCGATCATCCAGGGATCCAGTCCGGTACTGATCGCCACCATCGGCGCGTCGACGATCGGATTCCTCGCCCTGTACCTCTCGCACGGATTCCGATCGCTGACACACGTGGCCCTGGTGGGCACGCTCGGAGCGCTGGCGATCACGGTGGCCCTCTCCGGACTGGTGGTCGCCGCTGCCCGGTTCTCGGGCTTCGCCGGAGAAGAGAGCATCTATCTCTCATTGGTGGGAGACATCGACGTCCGGGGACTGCTGCTGGCAGGGATCGTGCTCGGCGCTCTCGGTGCCCTCGACGACGTGACCGTGACCCAGGCATCCGCCGTGTGGGAGGTGAGCCGGGCCAACCGCCGCCTCACCGCAGGCGAGCTGTACCGGGCCGGGGTGCGGGTGGGCCGCGATCACATCGCCTCGACGGTCAACACGCTCCTCCTGGCGTACGCCGGAGCGGCGATGCCGCTGCTCCTGCTGCTCACCATCTCCCAGCAAGGGCTCTCGATCATCGCCAACAGCGAGATCGTGGCGGTGGAGATCGTGCGTACTCTGGTCGGGTCGATCGGGCTGGTCAGCGCCGTCCCGATCACGACGCTGATGGCCGCCCGGGTGGTGTCGCGGCTGACGGATCAGGAGTTGATCGATGGCCATTGAAAGGAAACGGCCGGCCAAGGGGCCGGCAGTGATCGGGTGGAGGGAGTGGGTGTCGCTCCCGGAACTCGGAGTGCCCTCGATCCGCGCCAAGATCGACACCGGAGCCCGGTCGGCTTCGCTGCACGCCTTCGGCCTCGAGGTGATCGAACGCGAGGGGGCAGAGGTCGCCCGGTTCGCGGTGCACCTGGAGTCACATGGCAGTCCCGGCCCGGCCGTGGTCGTCGAGGCTCCCGTGGTGGGCTGGCGCAGCGTGAGGAATCCCGGAGGGAGGAGCGAGCGGCGCCCGGTGATCGAGACCCGGATCGCAATCGGCCGCCATCGGATTCGAACGACGATCAACCTCACCAGGCGCGACGAGATGGGCTTCCCCATGCTGCTCGGCCGCCAGAGCGTGCGGCGGCGCTTCCTGGTCGACCCGGGCCGCTCGTACCTGATCGGCACCCCTCCCAGGGACGGAGACGGCTGATGCACATCGGGATCCTGTCGCGCAACCGGCATCTGTACTCGACGGCCAGGCTGGCCGAAGCGGCCAAGGAGCGGGGGCACACCGTCACGGTGGTCGACTACCTGCGCTGCTACATGGACATCACCTCCGCCAAGCCGCGCGTGCTGCTCCGGGGCGAAGAGCTCCGCTTCGACGCCATCATCCCCCGCGTCGGCGCCACCCACACCTTCT
>DATCZS010000009.1:0-5018 GCA_036525795.1 Acidimicrobiia bacterium
TCGAACCGGGGGTACACGAATCCCTCGTCCGGCGGCATTCCGCGTCGCGCCTCGCGTCTCGGCGTATCGAGCTGGGATCCGAGGAGGACGAGTTCGAGGCGATCTTCGCCCGCGGCTGGTCGGACGGGCTCCCCCTGGTGCCCCCGACGGAGACGAGAGTCGAGCGGATGCTCTCGGGGACGGACCGGGCACCGGACGAGGTGGTGTGCCTCATGCCCCCGGACCTCGTTCCGTGCACCGTCGAGAAGGTGGCGGTCAACGCCGTCATGGCGGGGTGCCGTCCCGAGTACCTGCCGGTGGTCCTGGCAGCGGTCGAGGCCGCCACGACGGACGCCTTCAACATCCACGGTCTGGCAGCCACCACCTACTTCTCCGGCCCGATCCTGATCGTGAACGGGCCGATCGCCCGCCGGATCGGGATGAACTCGGGCATCAACGCCCTCGGGCCCGGCAACCGGGCCAACGCCACCATCGGCAGGGCCCTCAACCTGGTGGTGCGCAACGTCGGCGGCGCGGTCCCCGGGGGGGTCGATCGGGCGGCGCTGGGCAGCCCGGGCAAACTGACGTTCTGCTTCGCCGAGGACGAGCAAGGCTCGCCATGGGAGGCGCTCTCGGTGGAACGGGGGTACCCACCGGAGGTGTCGACCGTCACCCTCTTCGCCGGGCACGGACCCCACGAGATCGTCGACCAGCTCTCGCGGTCGGCCGGGTCGCTCGCCGGATCCTTCGCAGGGCAGCTGAGGTCGGTGGCCCATACGAAGCTCGCCCTGAACTACGACGCCATCGTCGTCGTGTCACCTGAGCACGCCCGGGTGTTCGCGGAGGCCGGATGGAGCAAGACCAGGCTGCGCCAGGAGGTACTCGATCGCCTGCTGACGCCCGGATCCGAGTTGGTCCGCGGCGCCCACGGCATCGCCGAAGGGATTCCCTCCTCTCTCGCCGAAGGCGACGTATCCAAGTTCCGACCGGACGGCTTGTGGTTCGTGCACGCCGGTGGCCCGGCGGGGCTCTTCTCCGGGATCCTCGGAGGGTGGGCGCGAACCGGATCGGAGATCACGACAATCGCCATTGCAGACGACCCAAGGAGCACATCGTGACCGTCCTCCTCGACCCGACATCGGAGGCGAGACCGTCGGCCCGGCCGCTGGCAGAGCGGCCGACCTCGGTCTCGAATCTCACCGTCGGTCTGCTCGACATCTCCAAGCCGAGGGGCAACGTGTTCCTCGACAGGCTCGAGGAGCTCCTTCGCGAGCACGGAGCGGAGATCCGGCGGTATCGCAAGCCGACGTTCTCCAAACCTGCCCCCGTCGATCTGCGCGCCGAGATCGCTCGCGAGTGCGGGGCGGTGATCGAGGCCCTCGCCGATTGAGGGAGCTGTACGTCGTGCAGTGTGCACGACATCGCCGACCTCGAGAGCCGCGGTCTTCCCGGGACCTTCGTGGCGTCCCGGGTGTTCGTGGACGCAGCCAAGGCCCAATCCACGGCCCTGGGGATCCATCCTCGCGGGGTGTTCGTGGCGCATCCGATCCAGGACCGCAGCGACGAGGAGATGCGCCGGCTGGCGGAGGGAGCGGTCGCCGAGATCGTGGCCGCGCTCACCATATGACGTCACCGTGGCAAGAGGTGGGCGACCGCATCTTCCGGCGGCGATACCCGTCGCTCGACCTGAACATCGGCCTCGTGATCACCGATGCGTCGGTGGTGGTGCTCGACTCCCGCGCCAACCACCGGCAGGCAGACGAGCTGCGAGCCGAGATCTCTGGACTCACCCATCTCCCTGTTTCGACACTGATCAACACCCACTACCACTGGGATCACACGTTCGGCAACGCCCGCTTCAGGACCGCCACCCTGATCGGGCATGAACGAACGCGGATCGCCCTCGCCGAGCGGGGCGAAGAGATGAAGAGGGCGCTGGTCGACTCGGACTGGGTCTCGGCCGACACCAGGCCGCTCTTCGACGAGGTGGTGATCACGCCTCCGGAGGAGACGTTCTCCGAACAGATGGGCATCGTCGTAGGCGGCCGGCACCTCGAACTCCGGCATCTCGGGCGGGGACACACCGACTCCGACATCGTCATCCTCATCGACGGGGTGGTGTTCGCCGGAGATCTGGTGGAGGAGGGCGCGCCGCCCTCGTTCGCCGATGGGTATCCGCCGGAATGGGTCGCGACACTCGATCGACTGGCACCCCTCGTGTCCGGAACGGTCGTACCCGGGCACGGCGACGTCGTCGACCGGGGGTTCGTGGAGCGTCAGCGAGCCGACATTGCCGCCGCCATCGCCCTGGCCGAGCGACGGGAGTTCGACTCAGGACCGTACCCGGCCGCGGTGATGGCGTCGATCGCCAAGCGACTTCCCTCCGGATGGTGAGCGGTCACATCATCAGGCGAAGCAACCAGAGCACCGCGACCGCTGCCGCGAATGCCGGAACAAAGCTCCGGCGCCACCACGCCACCGCGATTCCGACCACGGTCCCCGCCACCTCGGCGACATCTGTGAGGTAGTCGGCGAGTCCGTCCGAGGTGAGGAGGGAAGCGGTGAGCGCGGCCAGCACCGCTGGGCCGATGTTGCGAAGGACCCGTTCGGTCCGGGCGGAGAGCGGCCGTTCGCCGAGCGCCAGGATAAACGAACTCCTGGCGAGATAGGTGCCGATGCCGGCGGCGACCATCACGAGATAGGCGCTCATCCGCCGTCACCCTCTGCGACGTACCCCGCCGCCACTCCCACCGCCGCTCCCACAAGAATCCCGCCCCGGTTGGGGATCCGCCACAGCGCCGCCGTGACGATCGCGGCGGAGACCGCCGCCAGCAGGGCCGGCCGGCGGACGAGCCCCGGGACGAGCAAGCCGATGAACAGGGCGGGGATGGTGAACGAGAGATCCAGGCCTTCGGGAAGGACCGGGCCCAGCAGGATCCCGGCCGCCACCGCGCCATGCCACAGGACCCAGGCGAAGATCCCCGCTCCCAGGTAGTACCGGCGCCACGCGTCCGGGGCATCGTCGTGATTCGTCGAGGCCAGGGCGAAGACCTGGTCGATCAGGAGGTAAGGCCCGAATCTCCGAAACCAGCGAGGCTGGCCCCGAAAGCGCGGCACCAGCGCGGCCGAGTACATCGCATGGCGGGTGTTGACGATCAGGGCGGCGGACAGGGCGGACAGGGCCGGCGCTCCGGCGCCGAGGAGAGACACCGCGGCCAATTGGGCGGCGCCCCCGAAGATGAGCGATGCGCTCAGGAATCCGGCCAGGTTGGGAACCGAACTCTCGGCGGTGGCGATGCCGATGATCATCCCGAACGGGATCGCCGGGATTGCGATGGGGAGCATGTGCCGGACGCCTTTCCATGCGTCGGTACGGCTCGTGCGGGACATCGGGCAATCATGCCAGCCGGCGAGGGCGTGCACCTCGCTCCGCATCGACCGGACGCGCCGAAACCGTCCTACCACCGGGAGTCGCCACACCGACGGCATGCTCACCCGACGTGATTGGACCAGACGTCGGGGCGTGCCCGCCCGGGCATGCGGGGGCGAGGCTGCCAGGCGCTGCGGGCGCCGCCCCGTACGCTGGGCTCGTGCGACGCATCTGCTGGATCGCTTTCTGCGCCGTGGCCGCCTCGGCGTGCTCCCTGGTCGGCCAGAGCGCGACGGTGACACCCGGAGAGCCCGTGACGACCACCACCCTCCCGGCGCCGAGCACCGCCCCCACCACGGTGCCCCCGCCCCCTCCATGCGAGCCAACCCAGGTCTCGACGCCGCCATACCTCGAGTCGACCGACGCCGTCTCCGTGTCGGTGGCCATCTCGGAAGCGGCCTTCTCCTGTGCGGACCGGGCGGCGCTGGTTCGACTGGGAGACGAGCCGGCGGCCGTCCGAGCTGCGCTCGAGTTGAGCGGCAACGGACCGATTCTGGTCGTGGACGGCCCACTCGAGCCCACCACTCGCAGGGAGCTCGATCGCCTCTCCCCTGACGAGGTGTTGGTCTTCGGCATCGACCCGGCGGTCGTGGACGCCCTCGGATTCACCACCGTGCCGGGTGAGCCGGGCGTGGTGCCGACCTCGCCCCTGCGATGGACCCCTCCGGCCGGGGGAGGTCACCTGTGGCTGACCACCGACACCGTCACGGCGGCGCTCACGTGGACCGCAGCGAGGGCGACGGGAGGCTCCACGCTCCCCATCCCGACCGATTCGACCGTGCTCGACTCACGTCCGGTCATCGAGGCGGTGCAGGCGGCCGAAACGATCACTGCGGTCGGTACCGATTTCCCCTCCTGGGAGCTCGAGGTCCTGCGGAAGGGGCAGGAGCTTCCGGGCGGTGGGTACACCCTCTTCCCCGGCAAGCGCCTGGTGGCGCTCTACGGCAACCCCACCACTCCCTTCCTTGGCGTGCTGGGAGAACAGCCCCCGGACGAGGGACTGGACAGGCTGAGGGACATGGCCGCCGGATATGAGCGCGACGGGCTCACCGTGGTTCCGACGTTCGAGATCATCGCCACCGTGGCCTCGGCCAGGGCGGGAGGGGACGGCGACTACTCCGACGAGATGTCGGTCGACGGCCTCCGGCCCTGGGTCGAGTTTGCCGCCGAGCACGGTATGTACGTCGTGCTCGATCTCCAGCCCGGCCGAACCGACTTCCTGACCCAGGCCACGTACTACGAGGAGCTCCTCCGTCTCCCCCACGTCGGGCTCGCGCTCGACCCCGAGTGGCGGCTGGGGCCGAACCAGGTGCACCTCAGACAGATCGGTACGGTCGACGCCGCCGAGATCAACCGCGTGTCGGCCTGGCTGGCGGGGATCGTGCGGGAGGAGGCGCTGCCCCAGAAGCTGTTGGTGGTGCACCAGTTCCGCTTCTCCATGATCAGCGACCGTGACCTGATCGAGACGCCGCCCGAGCTGGCGGTGGTGATCCAGATGGACGGCCAGGGCCCCCTGCCCAGCAAGTACGAGACCTACCGGGCGATCACCGCCGGACAGGACGAGGTCACCTGGCGTTGGGGATGGAAGAACTTCTTCGACGAGGACTCC
>DATCZS010000010.1:0-26932 GCA_036525795.1 Acidimicrobiia bacterium
TTCGGGAGCACTGGGTGATGTCGCTGCGCTCCTACCTCGGTGCGCGCGGATCGCTGCTGTCCGAGTCCGCCCAGCAGGCCCACCTGATCGAGTTGGGTTCCCCGATCCTGTCCGACGCCGAACTCGAAGGGATCGTCCGATCGTCTGACCCCCGGTTCTTCTCGCACTGGATCGCGGCGGTGTGGGATCGCACGACCGGGCCGGAGGGGTTGCGGCGCCGCCTCGAGGAGATCAAGGCGGAGGCGGCCGAGGCCGTGCGGCTGGGTGCGACGATCATCGTCATCTCCGACCGCGAGGTGGACGAGCGCCACGCCCCTGTCCCGATGATGCTGGCGGTCGGAGCCACCCACCACCACATGATCGACGAGGGCATCCGTCTGCGGGCCTCGATCGTTGCGGTGTCGGGCGAGATGCGCGACTCGCACGATCTCGCCTGCCTCCTCGGCTACGGCGCGTCTGCGGTGAACCCCTACCTCGCCACCGACCAGGTGCGGAGCCTCGCCGAGGCAGACGTGATCAGCCTCGACCCGGTGGTCGCCCAGGAGAACTACCGCTCCGCCCTCCAGTCTGGCCTGCTCAAGATCATGTCCAAGATGGGCATCTGCACGCTGTCGGCCTATCGGGGCAGCGAGCTGTTCGAGGCGATCGGTTTGAACGACGATGTACGGGCCCTCGCCTTCCGCCACACGTCGTCGCGCATGTCGGGTCTCGGGTTCGCCGAGATCGCCGAAAGGGTGCTCGAGCTCCACGCCGGCTACGCCGCCGGAGAGGAGCATGTGGGCGGGTTCTACAAACAGCGCAGGGGCGGGTTCCATCACGTGACCTCGCCGGCGGTGGTGCTCAGCCTGCAGAAGGCGGTCCGCTCGGGCGACCAGGCGGACTGGAACGAGTACGTGTCGGTGATAGAGGAACGACCACCGTCACAGGTGCGCGACCTGCTGCGGTTCGTTCCCCGGCGCCCCGTGCCGATCGAAGACGTCGAGCCGGCGGATCGGATCATGCGCCGCTTCGTGACCGCCGCCATGTCGCTGGGGGCGCTCTCGCCCGAGACCCACGAGGCCCTGGCGGAGGCCATGAACCAGATCGGCGGGCTGTCGAACTCCGGGGAAGGCGGCGAGGGATCGGAGCGCTTCGGGACGCCCCGCAACTCGGCCATCAAACAGGTCGCATCGGGGAGGTTCGGGGTCACCCCCGCCTACCTGGCGTCCGCCGAGGAGCTGCAGATCAAGATGGCGCAGGGTTCCAAGCCGGGGGAAGGCGGACAGCTCCCCGGTCACAAGGTCGACGAGTACATCGCCCGCCTCCGCCACACCGAGCCAGGGGTCTCGCTGATCTCCCCGCCGCCGCACCACGACATCTACTCGATCGAGGACCTGGCCCAGCTCATCTACGACCTCAAGGCCTTCCGCCCCACCAGCCGCGTGTCGGTCAAGCTGGTGTCGACTCCGGGGGTGGGAACGGTGGCGGTGGGCGTGGCCAAGGCCAGGGCAGACGCCATCCTCATCTCGGGTGCCGAAGGCGGCACCGGCGCCTCGCCGCTCGAGTCCATCAAGCACGCCGGGTCGCCGTGGGAGCTCGGACTGGCCGAGGCTCACCAGACCCTGGTGGCCAACGGGCTCCGATCGGTGGTTGCGCTCGAGACCGACGGCGGGTTGCGCACCGGCCGGGACGTGGTGATTGCCGCATTGCTCGGTGCCGAGCGGTACGGCTTCGGGACGCTGCCGCTGCTGGCGCTCGGATGCAAGATGGTCAGACAGTGCCATCTCAACACCTGTCCGGTGGGCATCGCCACCCAGCGGGAGGACCTGCGGGCCAAGTTCACCGGAGCGGCCGACCAGGTGGTGGCCCTGTTCCGGATGTTGGCCGAGGAGGTCAGGGGTCATCTCGCAGAGATCGGGGCCAGGAGCCTCGGCGAGGTGATCGGTCGGGCCGACCTGCTCGAGATCGTCGACCACCCTCTGGCCGGTTCGCTCGACAAGCTGCTCGTCAGGGCGGAAGGGCGGCTGCGCCATCCCGGGTTCCGGCGCATGGAGCTCTCGACGCTGTCCGGAAGGCTGTTGGACGACGCCCGGCCGGCGATCGAGTCGGGTACGCCGGTGCGGTTGTCCTATCCGATCTCGAACGTCGATCGCACGATCGGGGCCCGGGTGTCAGGCGAGGTCGCCGCCCATTACGGGGACAGCGGCCTGCCGGAGGCAACCATCGAGATCCACCTGTCCGGCACGGCCGGCCAGAGCTTCGGCGCCTGGACCACGCGGGGCGTGACGCTCCGTCTCGACGGCACGGCCAACGACTACGTCGGAAAGGGGATGGGCGGGGGCCGGATCGTGGTCAGACCGCGCCGGCCGTCCACCGATCTGGTGCCCCATGCCGGCGGCAATGCCGTCCTGTACGGGGCGACCGGCGGGGTGGCGTTCCTGGCCGGTACCGTCGGTCAACGGTTTGCAGTGCGCAACTCGGGGGCGACTGTCGTGGTCGAGGGCGTGTCTGATCACGGGTGCGAATACATGACCGGGGGCGTGGCGGTGGTGCTCGGCCCGGTGGGGCGGAACTTCGGCGCCGGCATGACCGGCGGCGTGGCGTACATATGGGATCCCAAGGTGGTGCTCAACCGGTACGTGGCCGACACCTCCCCCTCGATGCGGCGATTGCTGGAGATGGAGCGGCTGGAGCTGAGGGCTCTGATCGACGAGCACGTGGCCGAGACGTCGAGCCCGGTTGCCCGGGCGATCCTGGCGGACTGGGATCGGCAGGTGGAGCGGTTCTGGGCGTTGCGGGCCTCGCGCCCGATCCCGGTGGTGGAGCGCCTCGAGGCTCCGCACGACGCGTCGCATCGGGCGCCATGAACCGCAGTTCCGCTTTCCCCGGTTCCTTCTATACACTACCGGGATAGTGGCAATTCTCGACAGGGGTGATGCCTGATGGCGACGGTGGACATCGATCTAGGCGCCTACAAGCTCGGATGGCACGACAGCGAAGAGGACTACGTCTTCAAGCCCAAGAAGGGTTTGGACGAGGAGATCATTCGCGAGATGTCCCGGATGAAGGGCGAGCCCGACTGGATGCTCGACTTCCGTCTCAAGGCCTACCAGCGGTTCCTCCGCAAGCCGATCCCCACCTGGGGAGGCGGCGGCTCGCTGGAAGAGATCGACTTCGACAACATCTACTACTACGTCAAGCCGACAGAGGGCCAGGCGAAGGACTGGGACATGGTCCCCGAGTCGATCAAGCAGACGTACGAGAAGCTGGGGATTCCCGAGGCGGAGCGGAAGTACCTCGCCGGAGTCACCGCCCAGTACGAGTCCGAGGTCGTCTATCACAAGAACCGCGAGGACCTCGAGAAGCTGGGTGTCCTGTTCTGCGACATGGACACGGCGGTCCGTGAGTATCCCGAGATCGTCCAGGAGTACTTCGGGACGGTGATCCCTCCCAACGACAACAAGTTCGCCGCGCTCAACTCGGCGGTGTGGTCGGGTGGCTCCTTCATCTACGTGCCCCCCGGGGTGCACCTCGACCAGCCGCTTCAGGCGTACTTCCGCATCAACTCCGAGAACATGGGTCAGTTCGAGCGGACCTTGATCATCGTGGACGAGGGTGCCTACTGCCACTACGTGGAGGGCTGCTCGGCTCCGACCTACAGCACGGACTCGCTCCATTCGGCGGTGGTGGAGATCATCGTCAAGCGGGGGGGCCGCTGCCGGTACACGACCATCCAGAACTGGTCGAACAACGTCTACAACCTCGTCACCAAGCGCGCCGCCGCCTATCGCGACGCGACCATGGAATGGATCGACGGGAACCTCGGCTCCAAGCTCACCATGAAGTACCCGGCCGTGTGGCTGATGGAGCCGGGCGCCCACGGCGAGGTCCTGTCCATCGCCTTCGCAGGAGAGGGCCAGCATCAGGATGCGGGCGCCAAGATGGTGCACGTCGCCCCGAACACCACCTCGACGATCGTCTCGAAGTCGATCTCCAAGGGTGGCGGCAGGGCGGGGTACCGGGGACTGGTGCGGGTGGAGCCCGGGGCCGAGAACGCCAAGAGCTTCGTGCGTTGCGATGCCCTCATCCTCGACGATCGCTCGCGTTCGGACACCTATCCGTACATGGAGATCGAAGAGAACGACGCCGAGATCGGCCACGAGGCCACCGTGTCGAAGGTGGGCGAGGAGCAGCTCTTCTATCTGATGAGCCGCGGCCTCACCGAGGATCAGGCCACGTCGATGATCGTCGCAGGCTTCATCGAGCCGATCGTCAAGGAGCTCCCGATGGAGTACGCGGTCGAGATGAACCGGCTGATCGAGCTCAACATGGCGGAGGCGGGAGCAATCGGCTGACGCCGGCTTTGCCGGTCGTTCTTCTTCAGGCCTTGTTGCTGGCCGAGACCGAGTACGCCAGGACCACGCCGCCGGCGAGACCGTAGACGTAGGAGAATCCCTGACCGGCGTCGAGCAGCGGGGTCACGTTCACGATGCGGAGGATGGCGGCGGCCACGATGCCTCCGATCGCCCCCATCAGGATCGATCCGATCAGCGAGGCACGGACGCTGGCGAGCAGCCCTCCCACCAGCCCCCCGACCGCTCCGGCTGCCGCCACTTTGAGAACGGCTTGGACGATGGCGTCTTCGATGGGCATGGGCGGTCAATCTACCCGGTTCGGCGGGCGCCGGGGCAACCTTGTCAGAGGAGTCCGGCCAGGTCGATGCCGCAGGAAGGGTGCCTGAGCTTGGCCAGTCCCCGGCTTTCGATCTGACGGACGCGTTCCCTGGTCATGTCGAGGAGCTCTCCCACCGCGGACAGCGTCCACGGCTCCTGGTCCTCGAGACCGAACCGCAGTTCGATCACGGTGCGTTCACGCTCGTCGAGCAGGTCAAGCGCCTCGAGGAGCTGTTCGCGTCTGAGCACCTCTTCTGCCTGGGCAAACGGGTCGGGCGTACGTGAATCCACCACGAACTCGTGGAGTTCGGAGTCTCCGTCCTCCCCGACGGGCCGATCGAGCGACACGGTGTCCGTCGGGGCTTCGAGGGCTGCGGTCACTCGCTCGACCGAGAGCCCGGACACGTGGGCGATCTCCTCGGCGGTGGGCGACCGGCGGAGATCCTCGCTCAGCTGCTGCTGGGCGTCCTGGACGGTTCGCACGATGTCCACCATGTGGACGGGGAGGCGGATGGTCTTCGCCGAGTTGCCCAACCCTCTGGCGATCGCCTGTCTGATCCACCAGGTGGCATACGTGGAGAACTTGAAGCCCTTCCGCCAGTCGAACTTCTCGACGGCACGGATCAGGCCCAGGTTGCCTTCCTGGATGAGATCGAGCAGGTCGAGGCCGCGCCCGGTGTACCGCTTGGCGATCGAGATGACGAGGCGGAGGTTGGAGCGGATGAAGGTCATCTTCGCCTCGTCGCCCTGTTCCACCTGGCGCCGCAGGTGGATCTTCTCGTCGGTGGGGAGGTCGGGTTCGGTCTCGAGCCGGATCTTGGCGGCGATCCCGTATTCGATGGCTCTCGCCAGTCGCACCTCGTCTTCGGCGCTGAGCAGCAGATGAGAGGAGACCTCGTCGAGATAGAGGCCGACCGTGTCGGCAACCGACGCTCCCGATCGCTGCCGCCTTGCCATGCCGCGCTACTCCGTCCCCTCGGGGACTCCCACCCTTCGTCGGCGGTTCCAGCGGCCGGCGACCGATGTGCGCGGTGCGCGGCGCTGGACGAGTCCAGACCTGTGGATGAAGGTATCAGTCGCCATCCGCGGCCGCAATGGCCTTTGGCCCGAGTTGCCCATCCGTTCGCCCTTCGTACACTTCCGACCACTGTGGCTCGACCCAGGCAGTTCCGCGTGCTCATCGTCCTCACCGTGCTGTGGCTGGGCTGGGCGGTCTGGTTCGCCATGACCGGCGGCCAGGTCGTGGCACTCGAGGTGGTCGACGAGGATGGGCACCCCCTGGTCGGGGCGACGGTGACCCGCGACGGCGAGGCCGTTGCCACCACAGACGCCCGCGGCCTCGTCGATCTCGAATGGGAGAGGGGGGCCGATTCGGTGGAGGTGTGGGCCCCGGGCTTCGCCCGCGAACCGGTCGCCCGGGAAGAGGTGACAGGGGAGACCTTCGTCGTCCGTATGAACTCCAACCTGCTGCGCGGCGTCGTGCTGGACGGCGACGGGCGTCCTGTGGAGGGCGTGTACGTCTCGGCCGGGTTCGGCGAAGCCGTCACGGGTCTCGACGGCCACTTCACGGTCCGTCAGGCGGAGCCGGGTCCGGTGCGAGTGTGGCGTCCGGCCTGGATCGAAGGGGACTTCGATTGGGACGGGAGCCCCGGCGAACGCACCCTCTCGATCGAGCCGCGGGTGGTCAAGGCGGTCCACGTCACCGGCGAGCTGGCGGGGGACCCGGTCCGCTGGCGGGAGATGCTCGACCTGAAGGACCGAACCGAACTCAACGGCGTGATGCTGGACCTCAAGGACGAGTACGGCCTCATCTACTACGAATCGAAGGTCGCGATGGCGACCGAGGCGAACGCCCTCTATCCGACATACGACCTCGCGCAGATCGCCAGGGAAACGTCGGACCGCGGTCTGTATCTGATCGGTCGGATCGTGACATTCCAGGACCCGCAGGCGGCACGGCGCATCCCCGACATCGCCGCGTTCGATCCCACCACCGGCGGCCCGTACTCGAAGGCGGGTCAGTGGTTCCTGGACCCGACCGACCCCGCCGCCCGGGGCTACGCCCTTTCGCTGGCCGAGGAGGCCTGCCGTCTCGGGGTCGACGAGATTCAGTTCGACTACGTTCGTTTCCCCGACGGCCGTCCCGACTATGTGCAGTTCGACGGGCCCGTCGACGAGGCGGGCAGGATCGAGGCGATTCGCAGCTTCCTGCTCGAGGCCCGGGCGGTCCTTCACCCCCTGGGGTGCGCGGTCGCCGGCGATATCTTCGGTTTCATCACGACAGCCAGGGACGATGGGGGCATCGGCCAGCAGTGGGATGTGGTGACCCAGGTGCTCGACGTGGTGTCGCCCATGCTGTACCCGAGCCACTACGCCTCGGGGTGGTATTCCTTCGACCGGCCAAACGACCACCCCGGGGAGATGGTCCAATCCGCCCTCGAGGACGGCATCGCCCGGCTCCAGACGGGCACGGTGGTGCGCCCGTGGCTGCAGGACTTCGGCTACACCGATGATCAGGTCAGGGCCCAGATCGACTCGGCCGAGGGATTCAATCTCGGCTGGATGCTGTGGAACGCCTTCTCCAACGTGTCGGTGGGCGCGCTCGATCCGGGCTAGCCGCCGTTTCGCGTCGCACGTCTCCTGTCGCATTGTCCGGACCGGGCGCGGTCGTAGCCGCAGGCGGAGCCGAGTTTCCACTACGGCGATAGTGCTTATAGGATCGAGGTTCGTCCTCGCATCTCCCGGAGACACAGCTTGACCACCCTCGACCGCACCACGTTCGACGATGTCGCCGCCGGCCTCTCGCCCGGCCGGTCGGCACGGATGCATGCCGCCTTCGACATCTTCGCGGGCCTCGACATGCCCTCCGAAAAGGAAGAGGCGTGGCGCTATGTGTCGTTGGACCGTGACCTGCGGAATCTCCCCCTCGCCGGAGGCGGCGCCACCCCGCTTCCCGAAGGCGGGTTCTTGCGGGCGGTGACGGATCGAGACGGCACCGCCGTCATCGTCGACGGCAGGTCCGTCCTGGTCGAGAGCGGTCAGGCGGAATTGCGGGCGTTCCGCGATCTCGACGATGCCGAGTCTGACGACGTCGCCGGCTTCGTCTCCGCCGACCGCGACATCTTCGCCGCGGCCCGGGCGGCCTTCGGGACAGACGGCGTGCAGGTTGTGATCCCTTCCGGCACCATCGTGACCAGCCCGGTGGTGATCGACGTGCAGGCCGTGCAGGAGGCCGCCTCGTTCCCGTACGTCGACATCAGGGCCGGTGAGGACTGCGAGGTGGACATCATCCTGATCCTGCGCAGCGCGGAGGGCGTCGGCGCGGTGATCGCCCCCCAGGTGGGTATCCGGGTGGGGGATCGGGCTCGCGTCCGGTACGTCGCCGTCCAGGCGCTCGACTTCGCCGCGGTGGGCGTCGTGCACCAGCGGATCGAGATCGGCCGGGACGGTTCGTTCAAATCGGGCGAGATCGGATTGGGTGGCAGGCTGGGACGGCTCGACCTCGACGTGGTCCACGAAGGCAACGGCTCTTCGAGCGACGTGGTCGGGGTCTACTTCGGTGAGTACGACCAGACCCTCGACTACCGCATGGTGCTCCATCACCGCGGCAAGAACACCTCCTCCAATGTCTTCCTCAAGGGAGCGGTGGAAGACGACGCCCAGTCGGTGTTCATCGGCTTGTTGAAGATCGAGCGCGATGCAACCCGCACGTCTGCATTCGAGACCAACCGCAACCTCGTGCTGTCCGAGAACGCCAAGGCGCACTCGGTTCCCAACCTCGAGATCCTGTGTGACGACGTGGTGTGCGGTCACGCCAGCTCGGTGGGCCAGCTCGAAGAAGACCATCTCTACTACCTCCAGTCCAGGGGGATCTCCAAGGAGCGGGCTGAGCGGATGCTGATCCGCGGCTTCTTCACCGAGATCATCGATCGCCTGCCCGTTCACGGCCTCGATCAGCCCGTGGCGGACGAGTTGTTCGGGAGGTTCGTCGAGGCACAGATCGAGGGGCGCCTGTGAGCGAGTGGGTGGAGATCGGCCCGATGGACCGCGTCCCGACCGGATCGGGGCTGCGGGTCGAGGCTGCCAGCCACCGGCTTGCCCTGTTTCGCATCGAGGACTCGGTGTACGCCATCGGCGACCAATGCAGCCACGCCGAAGCGTCGCTGGCGGAAGGCGAACTGTTCGACACCGAGGTCGAGTGCCCCCGGCACGGGGCCACGTTCGACGTCAGGACCGGCGAGGCGCTGACCCTTCCCGCCAGCCGGCCCGTTCCCACCTACGAGACGAAGGTCGAGGACGGCTCCGTCTTCGTCCGATTGGAGTCATGAATGACGAGTGCGCTAGCCATCAATGACCTGAAGGCGTCGGTGGTCGGTGCCGAGATCCTGAAGGGGCTCGACCTGGACGTTCCGTTCGGCGAGGTCCACGCCATCATGGGTCCCAACGGTTCGGGCAAGTCGACGCTGTGCCATGTGCTCTCCGGCCACGCCGCCTACGAGGTGAGCGGATCTGCCCGGATCGACGGTGAGGACCTGCTCGGCCTCGACGTCTCCGCCCGCGCCCGCAAGGGGCTGATGCAGGCCTTCCAGTACCCCACCGAGATCCGCGGCGTGCGGCTCCGCGACCTGGTGCAGGAGGCCGCAGACGAGCGGGGGATGGGCGGCCCGGAACTCGACGAGAGGATCGCCGCCCAGGCCGCCAAATTCGACATGGCCCGGTTCCTCGATCGTTCGGTCAACGACGACCTCTCCGGTGGAGAGAAGAAGCGGTCGGAGATCTTCCAGATGGCGGTGCTCGGCCCCAAGGTGGTGCTCCTCGACGAGATCGACTCCGGCCTCGACATCGACGCGGTCCGTCAGGTGGCTGAGGCGGTGGAGGCGATGCGGAGCCCGGACGTCGGGATCCTGATGATCACCCACTACTCGCGCATCCTGAAGTACCTCACGCCAGACCGGATCCACGTGATGATCGACGGCCGAATCGTGGAATCCGGTGGCCCGGAGCTGGCCGACGAACTCGAGACCGGCGGCTACGACGCCATCCGCGACCGTCTCGGCATCCCCCGGGTGTCGACCAACGGTTCCGCCCAGAAGCGCCCCGCCGACTTCTTCACCGAGACGCCGTTCGACATCTAGGCGGTGTTCACCCGCCGGGGTCGGGTGTCGGGGAAAGGGTGGGCCGGGATACCGGCGTTCCTCAGCCTTCGGGAAGGCGGGGGCCCACCATCTCCCACACGTTGCCCGGGTCCAGGTAGCAGAGGCCTGTCATCCCCTCTCCGCCGCGGACCGGCCAGACGTCATGGGCGCCCTTGGGGGCGATGATCTGGGTGCTGGGAAGCCACCAGTCGGGGACGCCCTCCTCGGCGGCTTCGAGGGCGGCCTCGAAGTCGGCGGTGGTCGTCCCGGCGGCGTAGACGCCGGTGACGAAGGCGATCGGTGACTCGCCGGCGTTGTCGATGCGGAGGAAGAGGTTTCCGGGCAGCGGATCGGGCCCCTCGTAGGTGCAAGCCGAGCCGTCCCAGCTGATCACCGCGTCCGGCTCCCACGGCGGGATCCCGGGGTCCGCCGTGCCGATCATCGCTGCGTAGAAGTGCGACTCGAACTGCGACCGGTCGGCGCCGACCGCCACCCGAACCGGTCGGCCGTCTGGGCTCTCCACGGTGGCTCCTTGCCGAGACCCTTCGGTCACGACCGCCAGCAGCCGCTCCTCGATCGTCACCACCGACTCGTCGACGCTGGCGACGGCCGCCAGCTCGTCCCAGTGGTACAGCCCTCCGAACAGCGGACTCACGTCGAGGTATTCGGCGAGGAACCGGGATGTGGCGCTCGCCTCCCGATGGGCGGCGACCGCCTCGTACAGGTAGGGGGTGACCGGGAGCTGGTTGGTTGCGTCGAGCGGCACCAGCGTGATCGGCATCGTCGTCCCGAACACTGCGCCTGCCGCGGCGGGGTCGGCCCAGATGTTGAACTCGGCGTCGGCTCCGGCCCACAGGACATTGCCGCCGGCGTCGACGGCACCACCCATCAGGTACATCATCGAGACGCCGTCGAGCAGATCCGGATCGGCCTCGACCGCCTCTGCGAGATTGGTGAGGGGACCCAGCGCCACGATCACGGCGTCATCGCCCGCGTGCTCGATCGCCTCGGCCAGGAGTTCGGGTGCGCTGAGGTCCGAGAGAGGGCGAGGATCGGGCAGCGCGACTCCGCCGAGGGTGTCGGCCGCGTCGCGCCACACCTGCGGGGCGGCGTTGTCGCCTGCGAGCGGGGTCTGGCGGCCGCACGCCACCGGGATCTCCGGTGCGCCGATCCGTTCCAGCATGGCGCTGATGTTCTCGGCCGCCTCGGGGCAGTGGGCGATTCCGGTGCCGGACACGGTGATCGCGACGATCTGCACATCCGGCTGGTCGAGGAGGAACAGGATCGCCTTGATGTCATCGAAGGCGCCGTCGTTGTCGATGATGACAGGGGTCTTCCCCGTGGCGATGGGCGCCATCACAGGCGCGCTGCATCCGGCGACCAGGAGCGCCCCCAATCCGAACAGGGCCACAGCTCGTTTCTTTGGCACGTCAGCGCCCATCGTCGCAACTCGCGTCTGCGATGACCAAGGCCGAAAGTCGCAGAAGAACGGGCACTCCCGTCACGATCGAGCAGGGCGCGTTCGAGTGATGGGCGGGAAGGGCGGCGGGCTGGGTACGCTCCGCTCATGTCCTCGCTTCCCCCTCGCCACAAGTGGTTGCTCGAGCTCACCCATCTCCCGACCACCTCGGGACGAGAGCAGCGGGTGGTCGAGTGGGTGCAGCGGTGGGCGTCTCGCCGCCCGGAGCTGGCGCTGAGAAAGGACGGGGCCGGGAACCTGCTGCTCACGGTCAAAGGCCGCAAGCGGCGTGCACCGGTGATCGCCGCCGCGCACATGGATCACCCCGGGTTCGTGGTCGAGTCAGTGGACAGAAGGACGGTCCGCGCCCGCTTCATGGGCGGGGTGATGGCGGCCTATTTTCCGGGGGCCGCCGTGGAGTTCTTCGACTCCAACGACGAGCCCACGTCTGGCAGGGTGGAGGAACATGACGCGGAGTCGGGTGGCACGGCGATCCGGCTGTCGCGGTCGGTCACGATGCTGCAGCCGGGCGACGTCGGCCGCTGGCGGTTCCCGGCCCGTGCCCTGGGGATCACGGGCGGTCGTCTGAGGGCGCCCGCATGCGACGACCTGGCCGGGGTGGCCGCCGCCCTGGCGGCGCTGGATCATGCCCGCAGGAAGCCCGACCTGAATCACTTCGGGGTTCTGCTGACCCGGGCGGAGGAGGAGGGATTCATCGGCGCCATTGCCGCCTGCAAGCTCGGGACCATTCCGGACGGGTCGCGCCTGCTCTCGATCGAGACGTCACGCAGCTTCCCGGATTCACCGATCGGCGGAGGACCGGTGGTCAGGGTGGGTGACTTCTCCTCGATCTTCGACCATCGGCTGACGAATGCTCTCACCGACGTGGTGAGGGCCCGCAAGCTCACCCACCAGCGCAAGCTGATGGCAGGTGGCTCGTGTGAGGCAACCGCCTTCGGCGCATACGGCTATCGGGCGGCCGGGCTGTGCCTGCCGCTTGGGAACTACCACAACATGGTGGACATCGACGGTGTCCGGGCCGGGACGGCGCCGGCGCTGTTGGGGGCCGAGGAGATCGCCCTGTCCGACTACGACGGACTGGTGGCGCTGATGCTCGCCGCCGCCCGTCACCTCGACTCGACGGAGGCTTCGCTGCGCGATCGGCTCGACCGCCGATTCGAAGACCACCGCCATCTGATCGACTGATCGACACGCCCGACCGCGAGGCGCGACCGGCAGCCGATCGGGCCGGGAGAACCGGTGTTTGGGGGCATGTGGCCTGCGGCGTGTGGCCGATCGCCCATGGCAGAGGGGGGGTCCCCGGCATGTACCCTCCCATCGCACGCCATCTCACAGGAGCTGCATCGTGGAATACCGCGTCGAGAAGGATTCGATGGGAGAGGTTCGCGTCCCGGCGGATGCCTACTACGGGGCGTCGACTCAACGGGCAGTCGACAACTTCCCCATCTCTGGATACACCGTGGGCCGGCGCATCATCTGGGCGTTCGGACTGCTCAAGGGCTCGGCCGCCACCGCTGCCGCCCGCGAGGGGCACATCGAGCAGGCGGTCGCCGACGGCATCCGCCTGGCTGCGGACGAGGTGATGGAAGGCGGCTGGGACGATCACTTCCCGGTCGACGTGTTCCAGACCGGATCCGGGACGTCCACCAACACCAATTCGAATGAGGTCATCGCCAACCGCGCCACCGAGCTGATGGGGGGAGACAGGGGATCGAAGCTCGTCCACCCCAACGACCACGTCAACTTCGGCCAGTCGTCGAACGACACCTTCCCCACCGCGATGCACCTGGCGGCGGTCGACGCCATCCGGTCGGATCTGATCCCCGCGCTGGAGACATTGGCCGCTTCGCTCGGGTCGAAGGCGACCGAGTTCGCCGACGTGGTGAAGTCGGGCCGGACGCATCTGATGGACGCGGTTCCCGTCACGCTGGGTCAGGAGTTCTCCGGATTCGCCACCCAGATAGAGAAGTCGGTCGGTCGGCTCGTCAAGGTGCTCCCCGAGTTGGAGGAGCTGGCCCTTGGCGGGACCGCGGTCGGGACCGGAATCAACTGCCCCGACGGTTTCGCCGCCGCGGTCATCGCCGAGATGGCGGACCGCACCGACTACCCGTTCCGGGAGGCGGACAATCACTTCGAGGCCCAGGCAGCCAAAGACGGCGTGGTGAACGCCTCCGGGGCGCTGAAGACGGTGGCCCAGTCGATCTTCAAGATCGCCAACGACATTCGCTGGTTGTCGTCGGGTCCCGTCACGGGGATCGCCGAGATCAGATTGCCCGCGCTGCAGCCCGGCTCGTCGATCATGCCCGCCAAGGTCAATCCGGTCATGCCGGAGATGGCGATGCAGGTGGCAGCTCAGGTGGTGGGCAACGACGCCGCCATCACCTGGGGCGGGGCCAACGGCAACTTCGAGCTGAACGTGATGATGCCAATGATGGCCCGCAACCTGCTGGAGTCGGTGGCGCTGCTGGCCGCCGCCGCCCGCAACCTGGCGGCCAAGTGCGTCGACGGGATCGAAGCGGATTCCGAGCGGGCACAGAACCTGTTGGAGAAGAACGTGATCGTCGTCACGGCCCTCAATCCCCACATCGGGTACGACAACGGGGCAAGGGTGGCGAAGCGTGCCTTCGCCGAGGGCAGGACCGTCCGGGAGGTCGTGCTCGAAGAGGGCCTCATGGAGCCGGCCGACCTCGACGCCGCACTCGACCTGAAGGGGATGACGCGGGGCGGCGTGCACTGAGGTTCGTTCAGCAGCTCAGTCCTTGATCTCGCTCACGAACTCGCCGTCGACCCAGCGTGCGCGGACGACGATCTCGTCGTCGTCGTGGCGGAAGGTGCCCTCGATCTCGCGGGGCTCTTCCCGGTTGAGTTTCCACGTCCAGCCCGACACCGGCACCACGGCCACCAGTCCGACTTCGCCCGGTCGGAAGCGGACCGTGACCGAGCCTCCTTCGGTGGGGATGGTCCTCACCGAGAAGGCGACAGAGGCATCGGTGGTGCTGGTGGGTTGAGGGGCGGTCGTCGAGGTCGACGTGGTCGAGCTTTCGGCCGCGGTCGTGTTCGAGACATCTTCGAGGGTGGTGGTCGTGCTCGAGCGGGTGGGGGCTTCGGGGTCCAGGTCGAGGCTGGTGGTGGTCTCCTCCGGCACCGAGATGGGGGGCCGGGCCGCCGTGGAGGGAACGGCAACGACCTGGGTGATCGGCCTCTCGGAGACCTGGGCGTCCGCGGCGAGCACGACGCGCCAGGCCAGCACCGTCACCGCCACGGTGGCGATGACCCAGACGAGTACGAGACCGAGTCGCTGCACGGTCGCCATTGTCGCGTATCGCCGATGGCCGGGGGTCAGGAACCCGTCAAGGTTCCCTCAAACCGCGTCTGGACCTGCCGGCGGGGGATAGTCTGTCGACATGGCGAGCATTGTGTTGATCGAGGACGACGCCGAGATTCGTCGACTGGTGGCAAAGGCGATGGCGTCCGCCGGGCATGACATCGAATCGGCCGCCACCGCGATGGAAGGGCTGGAGATGGTGGTCAGGCACAGCCCGGACATCGTCGTGCTCGATCTCGGCCTGCCCGACCTCGACGGGGCAGAACTGTTGCGAATGGTGAGGGCGGTGAGCGCCGTTCCGGTCATCGTGGCAACGGCCAGGGGAGACGACGAGAGCGTCGTGGCCGTGCTCGACGCCGGGGCCGACGACTACATCGTGAAGCCGTTCGCCACCGATCAGCTGGAAGCCCGCGTGCGGGCCGTATTGCGTCGAGGCGCCGCCGGCCCGCCGGCCTCGGTGCTGACGGTGGGCGGGTTGAGCATCGACATCGCCGCCCGCGAGGTTCGCCTGGACGGCGCGCTCCTCGAGTTGAGCCCCAAGGAGTTCGACCTCCTGCGGGCGCTGGCCGATCGAAAGGGTGAAGTGGTGACCAAGCGCGAGCTGCTCGCCGAGGTGTGGCGTGAGCCATACGGCGGCTCTGACCGCACTGTCGATGTCCATCTGTCGTGGGTCCGCAAGAAGCTGGGCGAGACCGCCCAGGAGCCCCGGTACCTCAAGACCGTCCACGGCGTTGGCATCAAGCTGGTCGAGCCAGAAGAGGCGTGAGGCGCCGCCTCAACCTTCTCGTTCTGGCGGTCACGTCGCTGGTCGTGATCGCGTTCACCGTTCCCCTGGGGCTGCTCGTCCGTCAGCAGGCCGACTCCCGGGCCCGCACCAATGCCGAACGGCTGGTGCAGGAGGTCACCGCCGAGGTGGTTCGGGAGGTGGTGTCGGCATCGGGAGCCGTCGAACGCGCCAGCCTCGATACCCGACTCGTGCTTCCGGCGACGGTGTCGCTGCTGCTTCCCGATGGTTCGGTCCTCGGCGAGGGCGGCCCGGCCGCGTCAGTGGTGGCGCGACGGGCGAGCGCACTGTCTGGATCGGTCAACGAATACACCGACGAAGGCTGGGAGCTGGCCGTTCCGGTGATCACCCGGTCGGGCACCGTGATCGTCTGGACGCTGGTGCCCGAGTCGGAGCTCCGCCAGGGGGTGGCGGATGCCCAGCTGCTGCTCGGCCTGCTGGGTGTGGGTCTGATCGCCATTTCGCTGCTGGTGGCGTCCCGCCTGGGGAGGTCGCTGACCCAGCCCGTCGCCGAGCTGGCGCTGGCCGCCCGTTCGCTCGCCGGAGGGGATCTGTCCACCCGGGTCAGGGTGTATGACCCGCCTGAGATCGCGGTGGTGGCCGACGCCTTCAACCAGATGGCGCCGCGCCTGCAGGAGTTGATCGACATCGAGCGGGAGGAGGTGGCCGATCTGTCGCACCGGCTCCGCACTCCTCTGACCAGCGTCCGGCTCCAGGCCGAGTCCATCTCGGACGACGCGCAGCGTGTGGCGGTGATGGGTCAGATCGACAGATTGCAGCAGGCGGTCGACCAGTTGATCGCCGAGGCCCGCCGCCGCCCGGCCGGTGGTGCGCCGTCGTCGGAACTCAACTCGGTGCTGCGGCGCCGCATCGCCTTCTGGTCGGTGCTGGCCGACGAACAGGGTCGCACGGTCGAGACGGTGCTCAGCGAGGACCCGCTTCCGGTCCCGGTGAGCGAGGGAGAGCTGGGGGCGGCGCTCGACGCCCTGATCGGGAACGTGTTCAGCCACACCGATGCCGACGTCGGGTTCCGCATCGTCACCGGCCGCGACGGGGCCACGGGCTCGATCGTGGTGGAGGACGGCGGGCCGGGCTTTCCCGACGGGTTCGACCCCCTGGAGCGGGGCCAGTCCGGAAGGGGCTCTTCCGGACTGGGCCTCGACATCGTTCGACGGCTGGCCGAGCGCTTGGGCGGCTCGATCGCCTTGGGGACGGGCTCCGGTGGGGGGGCGAAGGTGACGGTGGTGCTGCCGATAGGGGAGCCGGCCGGGCGCCCGCAGGGCGCCTGAGGACCGGGAGGCATCGAGTCAGTCTTCGAGGTCGTGCTCGATCTCGACGCGGAACCGGCCGTCATCCCAGCGGGCCTCGAACTCCACCTCCGACTCCCCGCGATGGAAGGAGACCTTCACGCGTTCTCCGTCGGCATCGTCCACCTCGACCGTCCATTCGCCGGATGGCGTGGCGGTGAGCAGGCTCAGCCCGGCGGCGGATGTCCCGACGGTCACGGAGCCGACGCCGGGGATGTCGAAGGTCTCCGAACCGGTCGACGCGACGGCCGAGGCGGCGTCGGCCGTCGTGCCGTCGGGGGCGACGCCGTCGCGCACCTCGACGCGGGGCCTGATCCGGCCGTCTTCCAGTTCGCCGTTGAAGCGGATCCGGTTGGTCCCGGAGCGGAAGTCGATCTCCACCTCCGCTGCGGTCTGGGAGTCGATTGAAACCGCCCATCCCTGTGCGGGAGAGGCATCGACCAGAACCAGTGCGGCGCCGTCGATGCGCAGGGTGACGGTTCCCGCACCGAGGACGTCGAACACCTCGTCGCCGGGGGCGGCGACCCCGGTTGCGCCAGAGCCGACCGGCGACCCGGCGGTGGTGGTCGTCGTCGACGCCTGTCCGGTGAGTCCCACGGTGGTTCGCTCTTCCAGCCTCGTACGGATCTGGCCGTCCTCGACCTCGGCATTGAAACGGAGATGCCGGTCGGCAGAGACGAAGTCGATCTCGATCTCGGTCGGGGTCTCACTGTCGATCGAGGCGGCCCATCCGTCTGCGGCGGCCAGGTCGACCAGTTCGAGTGTCCCTCCTTCGAGGGTGATGGTGACCGTCCCGGCGTCTTCGACGGCGAAGGCCGTGGTGCCGGGGGCGGCGGTGTCGGTCTGGACTGCGTCGGCCGCCCATGCGGCTCCGCTCACCGTCAGAACGACGGCAGAGGCGGTGAGTCCGAGTCGAGTGCTGAATGATCGCATGAGTGCTCCTGAATGCGTGTGCTGCTGAATGCGTGTGCTGGGATCAGCATGCAGGACGCGCCGTCAGGGCCGCCTGTGGGGAGGCCTAAGAAGCCCTCAAGCCGAGAGTGCTTCTTCCAGGGTGGTCCAGGCGAGGTTGGCGCACTTGATGCGCACCGGGTACTGGCGCACCCCCTGGAGGGCCTCGAGGTCGCCGAGGACTGCGCCGGGGCGATCTGCGTCGACCACCGATGCGTCCGATTCGATGTCCATCATCCCTTTGAAGCGGCGAATGAGGTCGGCGACTTCGGCCCTTCTCTTGCCTTTGATGGCGGTACCCATCATCGAGGCGCTCGACTGGCTGATCGAGCAGCCCTGTCCCTGAACCCGCACACCCGAGACGCGGTCGCCCTCGAATTCGAGTTCCACGGTCACCTCGTCACCGCACAGCGGATTGACCCCTTCCGCGGTCGAGTCCACCCTGGTGAGGGGAGCCCGATTGCGGGGGTTGCGGTAGTGGTCGAGGATGACTTCGCGGTAGAGGTCTTCGAGTGCCATGGGTCAGAGTCCGAACAGCGATCTGGCGTCCTCGAGGCCGGCGATCAGGGCATCGACGTCCTCGTCGGTGTTGTACACGTAGAAGCTTGCCCTGGCGGTGGCAGGGATCGCCAATTGGCGCATCAGCGGCTTGGCGCAGTGGTGGCCGGCTCGCACGGACACGCCGCGCTGGTCGAGGATGGTGGCCAGGTCATGGGGGTGGGCATCGCCCAGGGTGAAGCTGATGACCCCTCCCCGGCCTTCCCCGGTGGGAGGCCCCCAGATCTCGAGGCCGGGTACCTCCGACATCAAAGTGAGGGCCCGATCGGTGAGTCTGCGGTCGTGGGCCGCCACGGCATCCATCCCGAGCTGCTCGAGATAGTCGATGGCGGCGGTCAGCCCGGCCGCCTCGATGATCGGCGGGGTGCCGGCCTCGAAGCGATATGGGACGGGCGCCCACGTGGAGGAGTGGAGGGTCACGTCGGAGATCATCTCGCCCCCGCCTTCCACCGGTTCCATCTCCTCGAGGCGCTCGGGCCGTCCCCACAGGAACCCGATTCCGGTGGGTCCGAGCATCTTGTGCGCCGACACCGCGACGAAGTCGGCCCCGAGTGCCGTGAGATCGACCGGGGTATGCGGAATCAGCTGGGCGCCGTCGACTACGACGATCGCATCCACCGCGTGGGCGGCGTCGATGATGGTGTCGAGCGGAGGCATGGTTCCCAGGACGTTCGACATGCCGGTGACGGCCACGACCTTCACGGTCCGGTCGAGCTTGCGATGGAAGTCGTCGAGGTCGAGCTGGTAGTCGGCGTCGAAGCCGACGTGGGCGAGCCGGGCCCCGGTCCGCTTGGCCGCCATCTGCCACGGGATCAGATTGGCGTGGTGTTCCATCGTGGTGAGGAGGACCGTGTCGCCGGGGGAGAGGTGTTCGCCCCCCCAGCCCTGGGCGACCATGTTGAGAGCGGTGGTCGCCCCTCGGCAGATCACGATCTCGGAGGGTGAGCCCGCCCCGACGAACCGGGCGATGCGCCGCCTCGTCTCCTCGAAGGCCTCGGTCGCCTCCAGCGACAGCGTGTAGGCGCCGCGATGCACGTTGGCGTAGTGGTTCGAGGCGATGTCCTCCATCGCCTCGAGCACCGACCGGGGCTTCTGACTCGAGGCGGCCGAGTCCAGAAAGTGGCGCGCTTCGGCCCGTTCGAAGATCGGGAAGTCGGCGCGGAGTCGGCTGCCGATGTCCATCGAGGCCGCTCAGACCATCTGTCGGAAGGCGTCGTACCCGTCGCGTTCCAGCTGGGCGGCGAGTTCCGACCCACCGGAACGAAGCACCCGGCCGTCCATGAAGACGTGGACGTGGTGCGGTGTGACGTAGTCGAGCAGCCGCTGGTAGTGGGTGATGATGAGAAAGCCCCGATCCTCCGACGCCAACCGGTTGACTCCTTCGGCCACGGTGCGGAGGGCGTCGATGTCGAGGCCGGAGTCGGTCTCGTCCATGATGGCCAGGGTCGGCTCCAGCACGGCCATTTGAAGCACCTCGTTGCGCTTGCGCTCACCGCCGGAGAACCCTTCGTTGAGGTAGCGGTCGGCGAACTCGGCCTCCATGCCGAGGGCGGCCATCACCTCCATCACCTTCAACCGCAGTTCGAGGACCGTGTAGTCGATGCCGGACTTGTTCGAGAGCGCCTGGCGGAGGAACTGGATCACCGACACGCCGGGGATCTCCTCGGGGTACTGGAAGGCGAGGAACATGCCCGCCGTGGCACGGTCGTTGGGGCTGGCATCGGTCATGTCCACGCCGTCGAAGAGGATCTCGCCGGCGGTGACCTGGTAGTCGGGATGACCCATCAGCACGCTGGCCAGGGTCGACTTGCCGCTGCCGTTGGGGCCCATCAGGGCGTGGATTTCGCCCCGGTCGACCGTGAGGTCGACGCCCCGCAGGATCTCGACGTCGTCGGCCGAGGCGTGCAGGTTTCGGATCTCGAGGAGGGGTGCGTCGCTCACCATCGAAACCCTAGTTTGCACTACGGCCATAGTGGAATTCCAGGCCATCCGGCCCGGAAACTCCACCGCCATCAGCGACGTGTGACGTGTGACGTGAGACGTGAGACGTGAGACGTGCCCTCAGGCCCTCTCTTCCACCAGTGCGATCGTCGCCGACTGGTCCATCTCCATCTCCATCTCGAATCCCACCAGTTCGCCTGTGGTCTCGTCCGGGGCCCGGAAGACCATCTGCAGGGCCACGGTCGACTGCACTTCGGACCGGCGGACGATGCCCGACTCGGGATCGAACCACGTGGTGGCGGTGGAGGTGGAGGGTGCGATGGAGATCCTGAACTCGAGCTGATCCATCATCTCCTGCATCTCCGGAGGAAGCTGGCCGCTCTCCTCCCCGCCCAGCCCGGCGAAGCCCTCGAACAGCGCCCGGAAAAAGTCGCTGAAGTCGATGTCGACGGCGTCGGATTCGGTCACGCTTTCGATCACCAGCGTGGTGGCGGATCCGATGCTCTGGGCGTCGATCACGGTATGGGTGGTGGTCGCGCTGATCGTCTCGCCGTTGGGACCTTCCTCCGACGTCGTCTCGGTCCACGTGTCTCCCACCGTCAGCTCCCGGTCGGTGGGGAAGACGGGGCCGATCGGCCGCCCGAGTTGGTCTGTGGCCAGGCCGCCGAGCGCTCCGAAGGAGTCGCCGAAGAAGTCGAGTTCTCCTCCCGCGCCCGAGATGATGTTCCCTGCCGCGTCGATGATCACCGAGGTCTCGATGGGTTCGACCGAGGCGATCTCAGAGGCGATGTCTCCTTCGCCGAGTTCGTCGATCGCCTCGCCGTTCACCGTGCCCGAGACGTCGAGGTCTTCGAAGTCGGCGGTGATCACCACCTCGTATGTGCCCTCGGACGGGCCGGGGTACACCTCGTAGGTCATGACCGTCGCCGCGCTGACGGCCATGTCGGCGTCGATCGGGAGCTCGTCCTCGCCCAGCGCTTCGGCGTCGCCATCCGCACGCATGCGGATGGACTGGTCGAGGTCGAGGGCGTATGACAGGGTCGAGTCGGGCTGGAACCGGTAGCTGAGGAGGCCGGCCACCGGTGCCTCGACCGAACCGGTGGGAACCGAAGGGGCGGCGGCACTGCGGTCATCCGCCGTCGTCGTGGTGGTCGGCTCGGACACGGTGGTCGTGGTCGTCGTCGACGCGGGCTCGGCGACGGTCGTCTCGGTCGTCTCGCCTCCCTGACATGCGGCGAGGACGAGGGCGTACGCCGCGAGTGCGACTGCGGTGCGATGTCTCATCTAGGTGCTCTCCTTCGGCTTACCTTCGAGGGTATCGGTCGCGGCCGCCTACGTCGTTAGCCTTTCCCCGATGGCGAGCGGCTCTGATCGACTGCGGGACGCGGCCCGGGCGCTGGACCTGGACGTCGACGTCGTCACGCTGTCCGATGGCACCCGTACCGCCGAGGATGCCGCCGGCGCCATCGGGTGCGACGTCGCAGCCATCGTCAAGTCGCTGGTGTTCACGGTGGACGGCGAGCCGGTGGTCGCCCTCATTCCCGGGGATCGCAGGCTCGACACCGCGCTCCTCGGCGCGCTCGCAGGAGGCGACGATGTGGCGCGGGCCCCGCTCGATCTGGTTCGGTCGGCAACCGGCTACGTGGCCGGAGGCACCCCGCCGTTCGGGCACGCCCGCCCCCTGCGGGTGTTCGCCGACGTGGCGCTGCGGCGCCACGACCCGGTGTGGGCGGGAGGGGGCACCCCGCATGCGGTGTTCGCCATCGGCCTCGACGACCTCGATCGGGTCGCCGGGCCCGTGTGGGGACCGCTCAGCCGGCCATCCGGTTCGCCGACCTGACGGCTTCCCACACCGCCGGGAGCTTGCTCCTGTCGGCCAGTTCGAGCCACTGCAGGTACCAGCGTTGCACCCCGGCGGATTCCAGCGCGGCGAGAGTCTCGGCCAGCCGGTCGGGCGGTCCGAGCGGGATCCCCGCCTCGGTCCACCGGCGCTCCAGGTCGGCCGGTTCGGCGTCGCGTCTGGCGGCCGCTGCCTCCAGGTTCTCCCGGTACTCGGCCTCGTCGCGGCCGGTGAGGGTCGGGCCCATCACGGTGACTTCGACCGCCTGCGGGTCGCGACCTGCCTGCTCGGCCGCCTCCCGCATCACCCGGACGCGAGGGGTGATCTGCTCGGGAGGGCTGACGAAAAGGTTGTACTCGTCAGCCGCCTCCCCGGCGAGGGTCGGAGTGCGCCGCTTCCCCGAGCCGCCGATCACGATGCGGGTGTCGACCGGGCGGGGGAGCACCTGGGCGTCGAGGCGGTAGTGGCGGCCCGAAAAAACGGCGTCGTCCGCCGAGAACGCCGCCCGCAGGTAGAGAGCCGCCTCCTCCATCCGCTCGAACCGCTCGGACTGGCCGGGGAAGTCCATCCCGTACGCCTCGTGTTCCAGCTCCATCCATCCGGTCCCCACTCCCAGGTCGAGGCGTCCGCCCGCCATCTGATCGATGGTTGCGGCGGTCTTGGCGATCACCGCCGGGTGGCGGAAGGTGATGGGGGAGACGAGGACGCACAGGCGGATCGTCGAGGTCTCCCGGGCCAGTCCGGCCAGTGTGGCGAAGGCGTCGGTGGCGTGGGGCCGGGGCTCTCTCGAGGAGTAGTAGTGGTCGGACCGGGCGAAGCTCACCATGCCCTCGGCTTCGGCCCACCGGGCCGCAGCCAGCAGGTCGTCGTACGTGCCCCCGATCTGGGGCTCGGTCATCAGTGAGAAGCGCAAGGGTCCTCCGGGTCGGTGACGGAGCCACCCTAGATCCCGCCGATAGGCTCTCGTCATGGACCTGAGCCGGCGACGTCTGCTGTCCGGCCTGGTGGCGATCACCGCCGCCGCGGCCGGCACCCGCTGGGCATTCACGTCGCGACCCGGGCCGATCGGGTCCGCCTCGGTTCCTGCAGGGAGTCCGACCACGGCGGCGCAGGATCCTCCATCGACGATCGCCGCGCCCGCGGTTCCGACCACGACCGCGGTTCCGACGACGACGTCGACCGAGCCTGCACCTGCTGTCGAGATCGAGGTGATCGGCCGGGAGGGCTGGGGAGCGGAGCCGGTGCGGGGATCGTACGTCGAGCATCGGCCGGCCCGGATCACCGTCCACCACACCCAGGCGGTGCTCGGCGACAACCGGGAGGCACCGGCCCGATTCCGTCAGCATCAGCGGCTCCACCAGTCCGACCGGGGGTGGCCCGACCTGGCGTATCACCTCATGATCGACCGGGATGGCAACGTCTACCAGGGGCGGCCGCTGGACGTGCGGGGTGACACCGCCACCACCTACGACCCCACCGGCCACCTGCTGCCGTGCCTGGAGGGCGACTTCAACCTCCAGGACCCCACCGACGTCCAGATCGATGCGCTGGTGACGGTGGTCGCCTGGATGATGTCGACCTACCGGATCGGCTCCGACCTCGTGGCCGGACACCGCGACTTCGCCGACACCAGCTGCCCGGGTGATCGGCTCTACCCGAGGCTCGACGAGATCCGGTTGCGGGCGTTCGAGCGAAGCGCCGAGCGGATCGAACTGTCGGTGATCGAGGGGGCCGAGGCGATCGCCCGGGTGGCGGACATCACCGGCTGAGCGGGGTCACCATCCGCGGGCCCGCCAGGCTCCCACGCTCGGCCGCTCCTTGCCGATGGTGGTCGATGCGCCGTGACCGGGGAGCACCACCGTCGGGTCGGGAAGGGTGAACAGGCGCTGTTCGAGCGAGTCCATGACCTGTCCGAAGCTCGAGTACTCCCAGCGGGTGGCGCCCGGGCCGCCGGGGAACAGGGTGTCGCCCGAGAAGAGCAGCGGCTCCATCACGAACGACACCGACCCGGGGGTGTGGCCGGGGGTGTGGCGGGCGTGGATCAGGAGTTCGCCCACGGCGAACTCCTGGCGGTCGACGATGACCTCGTCCGGAGCGCGGCCGGCGATCTCGATGTCTGCCGGATGCAGGTACCAGGGGACGTCGAGGGCGGCGATCACCTCGTCGAGCACCTGGAGGTGGTCCCAGTGCCCGTGGGTGGTGAGGATCGCCTCCACGTCGAATCCGGCGCAGGCCGAGAGGATGCGATCGGTCTCGGCGGCGGCGTCGATGATCACCGCCCGGTTGGTCCGCCGGCAGCAGACGACGAAGGCGTTGTTGTCGTAGTCGCCGACCGCGAGTCCGGTCACCCGGACCCGGTCGTCTTCGTGGATCCAGTCGCTCACGCCGGCTCCATGCCGAGCAGCCTGCGCCCGTGGCCGGCGAAGTCGAACGCCGGGTCGAGCATGTGCTGAAGGGTGTAGCCGTTGAGGGCCGCCAGCATCGCCTCCATCAGGTCGCGGGCGGCCGTGCCGCCCAGGTCGGGCCGATCCCGCCGCAGGGCGGCGGCGAAGCGGTCGAGGCGGGCCTGATGGTGGCGCAGGACCCGGGCGCGGATGACGTCGTCCGTCACGGCGCCAGACACCGCGACGCTCACGTACACCCTGGCCAGGACCGGCTCTTCTGTGACGAAACGGATGTAGGCCTCGACCAGATCCGAGACCGTGTCGGTCTCGGTGTGGCCGGGGTGGGGGTCGACCGCCTGGATCGCCTCGCGGACCACGCTGAGCACCACCTCTTCCTTCGATTCGAAGAGGTTGTAGAAGCTGCCGGCGCGAACGTTGGCCGCCTCGCAGATCGCCTTGACGGTGGTGCCTTCGAGGCCGGCGTCGGCGAGGAGGGTGCGGGTGGCCGCCATGATGCGTTCGGCGGTCTCGACTCCGGCTCGGTTGCGCATGGCGGCGAACGCTAGCGAGCATCCCGGTGAGGCCGAAGCAGGCTTTTCTTGAGTCGATATTAAAATTAGAATGAATAGTCAAGAAGTTCTCTGCCAGGAGCCGATCGTGAGCCACTACCGCTCAAACCTCCGTGACATCGAGTTCAACCTGTTCGAGGCCCACCGGGTGCAGGATCGCCTCGATCGCTACCCCGGATTCGACCGCGACACGCTGACCGACATCCTCCGCGAGATCGATCGTTTTGCCAAGGACGAGTGGGCGGCGTCATTCGTCGACGCAGACCGCATTCCGCTGGAGCTCCGCGATGGCGAGGTCGAGCTGCCCGAGTCGCTCAAGGCGTCGCTGAACGCCCTTCGCGAGCAGGGTTGGGACCGCTTCGGCCTCAACGAGGAGCTGGGAGGCGTGCCGGTGCCGCCTTCGGTGTTCTGGGCCGGACAGGAGCTGCTGTGGGGTGCCAACCCCACGGCCGTGTTCTACGGCGGCGGCCCGCTCTTCGCCCGGGTCATGTTCGAGCAGGGCACCGAAGAGCAAAAGGAGCTGGCCAAGCTGATGGTCGAGCGAGGCTGGGGCGGCACGATGGTGCTGACCGAGCCGGACGCCGGCTCCGACGTGGGGGCCGGGACCACCAGGGCCGTCCATCTCGAGGGGGACATCTATCACATCGAAGGCGTCAAGCGGTTCATCACCTCGGGTGAGCACGACGCCGCCGAGAACATCGTCCATCTCGTGCTGGCGCGGCCCGAGGGGGCGGGTCCGGGCACCAAGGGTCTGTCGATGTTCATCGTCCCCAAGTACCTGGTGAACGACGACGGGTCGCTGGGCGAGCGCAACGGAGTGGTCGCCACCCACATCGAGAAGAAGATGGGGATCAAGGGCTCGACCACCTGCGAGCTCACCTTCGGGATGGACCGGCCGGCGGTCGGATACCTGGTGGGCGGGGTGCACGACGGCATCCGTCAGATGTTCAGGGTGATCGAACACGCCCGCATGACGATCGGATCCAAGTCCGCCGCCACCCTCTCGACCGGTTATCTCAATGCCCTCGAGTACGCCAAGGAGCGGGTACAGGGGACCGACCTCGCCCGGGCGCTGGACAAGGCCGCTCCCAAGGTCGAGATCATCGCCCATCCCAACATCCGCCGGATGCTGATGCAGCAGAAGGCCTACGCCGAAGGTCTGCGGGCGCTGCTGTCGTACACCGCCTTCTGCCAGGACATGGCACTCACCGACGCCGATCCCGAGATGTGGGAGCGCCGCTCCGATCTGCTGCTCCCGCTGGTGAAGGGCTACTCGTCGGAGAAGGCCTACGTGCTGCTCGCCCAGAGCCTGCAGGTGTTCGGCGGGTCGGGATACACCCAGGACTATCCGCTCGAGCAGTACATCCGCGACGCCAAGATCGACACGATCTACGAGGGGACCACCGGCATCCAGGGGCTCGACTTGTTCTTTCGCAAGATCGCCCGCGACCAGGGCCAGACGGTGGCGGCGCTGGCATCGGAGATCGCCGAATTCGTCAAGGGAACCCACGACGACGACCCGATCGCCGCAGAGCGCGAAACGCTGGGCCGGATGCTCGACGACGTGCAGGGTCAGCTCGGTGTGATGGTGGGACACGCCATGGCCTCGATGGCGGGCACCCCGGCCGAGATCTACAAGACCGGCCTGCACACCACCGCCATGCTCGAGTCGATGGCCGAGGTGGTGATCGGGTGGCAGCTGCTGCGCCACGCCGAGATCCTCGCCCCCCGGGCGGATGAGGACCCGTTTGCCCGGGGCAAGGTGGCCTCGGCGCGGTTCTTCCTGGCCGAGACCGCTCCTCAGGTGGCCGCCCGCCGGGCGGCGTCCGAGCGAGAGGACGGATCGCTGATGGAGCTCCCGGTCGAGGCGTTCTGAGGAGTCGGCCTGCGGCCGTCGGTCTCGGGTCTCGGGTCTCGGGTCTTGGGTCTCGGGTCTTGGGTCTTGGGTCTTGGGTCTTGGGTCGTGGGTCCTGGGTCTCGACCGATCGGCGATCAGCGACCAGCTC
>DATCZS010000011.1:0-6229 GCA_036525795.1 Acidimicrobiia bacterium
AACGTGGCGGCGCGCATGGAGCAAACCGCCCGACCCGGGACCATCCAGGTGACCGAACACACCCTGAACCTGACGCACGACGCGTTCGAGGCCGAGGATCTTGGCCTGGTGGAGGTGAAGGGGAAGAGCGAGCCGATTCGAACGTTCCGGCCTGTCAGGTACGTCGGCCGGCCGACGTCCGGCCAGACGGCCGAGATCGTGGGGCGGGACAGCGAGATGGCGGTGCTCGAGGACATCCACACCCGCCTTCTGGCGGGGCGGGGCTGGATCGCGTCGATCATCGCCGAGGCGGGGCTGGGCAAGTCGGCCCTGGTACGGGAGTGGCGCCGCCGCGTGGGCGAGTCGGCTTCGTTGGCAGCGGAGTTCGGCGCCCCGGGGGACATCGGTTGGCTGTTCGGGGCATGCCAGTCCTACGACGCCACCACCCCGTTTGCCGGCATCCGCGAGCTGCTGGGACCCTGGCTGGGGCTGGACGGCTCCGACGACTTCGCCCGTATCGAACGGGCCACCTCCGAAGTCGACGTTGCGGACGCCGCCACCTTCATCGGCTACGTCATGGGGGCGGAACTCCCAGCATCATCTCGCGAGTTCATCGAGGCTCTCGCCCCGCCGGTCCTGCGGGCCCGGGCGAATGAAGCGATCAAGGCCTACCTCGCCGCCGAGGCGTCGAGACGGCCACTGCTGGTCGTCTGCGAGGATCTGCACTGGGCCGATGACGCCTCGATCGACATCGTGACCGACCTGCTCGGCCTCGTCGAAGGATCACGCATCGGTCTGGCGGTTGTGATGCGCCCATACCGCGACGACCCGTCGTGGCGGGTCCACGAGCGCGCCAGCCGGGACTACCACCATCGCTACCACCCCATCGAGTTGGCGCCGATGCGGCTCGACGCCTCCGCCATGCTCCTCGACGGCCTGCTGGAGGGAACACCGATCGACGATGGTGCCCGCCGCGACATCCTGGCGCGGGCGGACGGCAACCCGCTGTTTCTCGAAGAGATCGCCAACACCGTACGACTCGGTGAAGGTGTGGCGGGGGTCCCGAGCAGCCTGTCGGGTGTCCTCACGGCGCGACTCGACAGGCTGGATGACCGCTCCCGTTTCGTGGCGCAGGTCGCGTCTGTGCTGGGAACCGAGTTCAGACGGGCAGACCTCGCGCCGCTGATCGAGGGAGCCGATGTGGATACGGCGCTGTCCGATCTCCTCCGATCGGGGGTTCTGGTCGAAAGTCCGGTGACAGCAGATGGCCTTCGTTTCCGCCATGCCCTCGCCCACGAAGCAGCCTACGAGACCGTCCTCCTGAAGACCCGGCGCCGGCTCCATCACTCGGTGGCAGACCACCTCGTGGCCATCCGCCCGGACGATGTCGAGGAGATCGCCCGTCACCTGGTGGCTGCCGAGGATCACGAGGCTGCATTCCCGCATCTCGTCGAGGCAGGCCTGCGCGCCACCAAGGCCATGTCCCTCGCCGACGCCATCAGAGCGTTCCGCCAGGCACTCGACCACGAACCGGACGACGCCGATCCCGACCTGGTGCAGCGGGCGCATCTGGGACTCGGAGAGGCCTATGCGCTCCTGCCGGATCTGTCTGAATCGGCGGCGGCCTTCCAGCGGCTGTTCGACTACGGCGCACAGCACCACAGGCCGAACGCCCAGGTGGCGGCGCTCAACAACCTCGCGTACACCACTGCTGCGTTCGGGGGTGACCCCGCCTCGGCGCAAAGCTATCTGGCGGAAGCCCGCAGGCTCGCAGAGGAGGTCGGCGACGAACGGGGGCTGGCCGACTACCACATGAACGCCTGCATGGTCGCATCGCTGTCGGGAGATGCCCCGACCGCCGTCACCCACGACGAAGCCACAATCGACCTCGGCGACCAGCTCGGAGACGACCGGATCCGGGTGGCGGGAATCGCGAGACGGGCGATGAACCAGGTCATCGCGCTCGACCTGGACGCCGCCCAATCGTCGATCGAGCTGGCGCTGGCAGCCACCGAGGGTTCCGCCTTCGAGGTGCTGCGCGCCGAGGTTTCGATGCTGGGCCTGGGGCTCTCCAGCTTGGCCCGCGGCGACTTCCAGGAGGGGCGAGACATCATCGAGTCACAACTCCCCGCCCTCGAGCGCTATGCCTCGTTCAACACCGCAATGGCGCATCGATTCCACGGATTCCTGCGGTACCAGGTCGGCGACCTCGAAGGGGCAATCGCCAGCCTGGCCGCCGCCCGGCGGGTGGCACAGCATGCGGGTCAGCCGTTCGTCGACGGAACAGCGGCAGCCGGGCTGGCGGCGGTCTACGCCACGCTCGGCCGAGGAGACGAGATTCCGGCACTGCGCGAACAGATGATGGCCATGTCCACCGGGCCCCTCCCCGACCTCTACGCCAGCACTGCCTGGGCCGATCTCGGAACGGCCGAACTCATGGGCGGTGACTCCCTGGCAGCCGAGGAATCGTTCAATCGGGGACTGGCGACATCTTCGATCACGCAGTTCCTCGAGCGAACGCGATTGCTCGCCGGCCTGGCGCTGTCGCTCATCGACCAGGGCGACCTCGAACGCGCCGACACGCTGTTGCAGGAAGGGCGGGAGTTCGCGGCAGCACACTCATTCCGGGCCTCTGACGCCCTGCTCGACCACGTCGAAGGCGAGCTGCATGCAGCTGCGGGGAGGCGGGCAGAGGCAGCGGCGGCGTTCGCACGGTCGGTCCAGCTGGCCGAACGGCGCGGGCAGCGCCTCCAGTTGGCGGCGGCAGCCCGCTCGCTGGCGGGGGTCTCCGACGACCCGGCTCCCCATCTCGACCTCGCCCACCGCGTCGTCGAGGAGCTGGCCGGCGAGATCGTCGACGAGGACCTGCGCACCTCGTTCGTCGGCCACTGGGCCGCTCCCATTCGCCTGGCGTCGGCCTGAAGTCGCTCATCAGCCCGACCGGCGGATGGCATCCCTTTCCATCTCTAGGCTGAACCCGTGACGACAGTGTTTCGACATGCCGCCGTGGCGGATGCCACCACAGCGGATCTGCGACTCGACCAGTCGCTGGTCGTGGACCGGGGCCGCATCACCTGGATGGGCCACGACGAGGAGATGCCCGCACCCCCGTCCGAGGCAAAGGTGATCGATGCCGGCGGCGCCACCGTCGTGCCCGGCATGGTCGACGCCCACAGCCACACCGTGTTGCCAGGGGGCTCGCACTGGATCGCCCGGGGCGACGACCCGACCGAGGAGCTCCTGGCGGTGGCGGAGGAGAACGGCGAGATCGCCTTCCGCGCCGGGACCAGGTGGTTTCGCGACGTCGGCTCGCCTCGTCGTGATGACGCGGCGCTCGCCCTTCGCGTCCGGGACGCCTGGGTCGGTCGAAGCGACCGGCCCTATGTACGCGCCGCCGGCACCTGGGTGGCCCGAACCGGGGTGCTCCCGCCCACCCTTGCCATAGAGGCGTCGGACGCCGACGAACTGGCGGCCTCGGTCGAACAGCAGGCGGAGGAAGGTGCCGACCTGATCAAGCTCTACCTGGACGGTCCCGACCCGGAGACGTCTCCGTGGACCGCCGACGAGGTTGCGAGGGCGGTGGCGATCGCCCAGCGGTACCGGATCAGGGTCACCGCCCACGCCACCACCCTTCCGGGGATCAGGGCCGCCATCGCCGGCGGCGTGTTCTGTATCGAGCACGGCTTCCGTCTCGACGCAGACGCGGCGGCGGAGATGGCCCGACGAGGGACGTTCCTCGTCCCGACCCTCGGAGTGTGGGCGTCGTGGGAGACGTTCGGGTCGACCACCACCATCGAGCGGTTCACCACGGACGAACGCAGGACCATGATGGCCGAAGGCCGGGAGGCCTCGTACGAGAGCGTCAGGCTGGCGGCCGCGGCAGGGGTGCGGATGGCCGCCGGGACCGACTTCGGTGGAGGCTCGCTGCGCGCCAATCACCTGGCGTGGGAAGTCGAGTGCCTGGTCGCGGCCGGTCTGGAGCCATGGCAGGCCCTGGCCGCCGCCACCTGGGTGGGAGGCGACCTCCTGGGTGAGCCCGGTGCAGGCCGCCTCGCGGTGGGCGGACCGGCGGACTTCTTCCTGGTCCACGGCAACCCGCTCGACGACCCTGCGGCCCTGTGGCGGGTGTGGAAGGTCGTCTGACCGGCGGACGGATCAGCGCCCCGAACGCTGCCGCTTCTTCGTGGCGGCCCACGAGCAGATGGGGCAGGTGGTCAGGTCGTGGCGGAGGGCAGGGCAGTGTTCCCTGCCGAAGGAGATGATCTGAAGGTGGCGGCGGCCCCACGTGTCCTCGGGGAACACCGCCTTCAGGTCGCGCTCGGTCTGTTCGACGCTGGTGCCACTGGACAGTCCCCACCGGGCGGCGAGCCGGTGGACGTGGGTGTCGACCGGGAAGGCGGGCAGCCCGAATGCCTGGGCCATGACGACGCCGGCCGTCTTGTGCCCGACCCCCGCGAGCGATTCGAGGAAGTCCCAATCGGGGATGACCTCACCTCCCCCATCGAGGATCTGGTTGGCCGCCCGCCACAGGTTCCTGGCCTTGGTCGGGGCGAGTCCGATCTCGCGGATGATCGCAAGGATCTGCTCCTCCCCCAACGCCGCCATCTTCTCGGGGGTGTCTGCGAGCGCAAACAGCCGGGGCGTCACCTGGTTCACCTTGGCGTCTGTGGTCTGCGCCGACAGCGCAACCGCCACCAACAGGGTGTAGGGGTCCCGGTGCTCTAAGGGTATGGGCTGTTCCGGATAGAGATCGTCGAGGATCTCCCCGATCCGCTCCGCCTTCTCGCTCCGTTTCACGCCGGGCACGGTACCGGGGATCGCCGGCGGCCGCGGGGGCCGTCCTACCGCCCGCTCCGAGCCGGTCCCCAGGTCGATAGGTACGCTCGGCAGAGGAGACGAGACGTGGAGGTGAGATGAACGATCCGATCCTTTCGTTGCGGGTGTGGAGCTACTACGTCCTCGGGTTGGGATTGGCGCTCTTTTCGATCCCCAACGTGGTCTTCGACATCTTCGGCATCGCCACCACAGACGAGGTATGGATCCGGGTGGCGGGACTGGTGGTGGTCGCGCTGGGGATCGTGTACGCAGCCGGCGCACGGGCCGGTCACGTCGGTGCGGTTCGCGCCAGCGTCAACGCTCGGGCCGTGGCCGTGATCGGCCTGGTCGGCCTCTGGATCACCGGCGGCCCATGGCAGTTGCTCCTCTTCGCCGTCGTCGACGTCCTGGGCACGGCGTGGTCGTGGAGCGCGCTCCGGTCGGCGTCGACCAAGCCGGCCCCCGTCAGCTGAGCCGGCCCCCGTCAGCTGACCCGCATCAGCACCTTGAGCGACGAGGGCTGGTCCACCAGCTGGAATGCCCGCGGACCGTCTTCGAGGGCCAGGACATGGGACACGATCGGCTCGAGCCGGAGGGTGCCGGCCGCAGCCAGACCGACCGCGGCGGCGTAGTCGCCCGCCACGGCGGCCCGCGGGTGACGGAGGGTCAGTTCCTTCTTGGAGAGCTGGTGGGAGGGCAGCCCTTGATCTCCGGAGGGGATCGACCCGTAGGCGAGGATGGTTCCTCCGATCCCCACCAGCTCGATCGCCTGAGCCAGTGTGGGGGCGGTTCCCACCGCCTCCACCACCAGTTCGGGTCCCCGACCATCGGTGACATCGGTGAGCACCCGGACCGCGTCCGCCGGCTCGGCCGCCGCGGTCGCTCCCAGCCGGAGGGCCAGATCACGTTTCCACTCGGATCGAGTGATTCCGACCACTCGCACGCCCCGCTCGGTGAGCAGCTGGGACAGGAGCTGGCCGGCCACGCCCAGACCGATGACGGCGGCCACCTGGCCGGGAAACGGGGCGATCCGCCGGATGGCGTGGACGCAGGTGCCCAGCACCTGCAACAGCCCGGCCGCCTCGACCGACATGCCTGAGGGGACGGCGATCAGCCGGTGGGACGGTATCGCCACCAGCTCTGTGAAGACTCCGTCGACATCGCGGCCCATCAGGCCTCCGTTGCGGCAGAGATTGGTGCGACCGTCCAGGCACAGGTCGCACCAACCGCACGAGAACGCCGGGTCGATCAGCACGGTGGTCCCGGGGCCATGGGGTGTTCCGGGCGGGGCGGACACCACCTCTCCCACCGCCTCGTGACCGAGGATCCGCGGGTGGGCGATTCGCACCTTGCCGGCGAGCATCTTGAGGTCGCTGCCGCAGATGCCGGCCTGGCGCACCCGCACCAGGGTCTCGGCGGAACCGGACGGCTCGGG
>DATCZS010000012.1:0-12419 GCA_036525795.1 Acidimicrobiia bacterium
CCCCCCAAAGGGGGGAGAAACACGTCACACCGCGAAGAACAGGGGCCGTCGCTTCGTCTCGAATCCCATACCGCTACGCCGGACCAGTCGTTGTTGGCGCGTGGTGCCCGACGAGCGAGACGCCTTCGGCCTCGACGGCGCGTGAAGCTGCCGACAACCTGGGAACACGTCGATCCCCTTTCGCTACAGGGGATTCCTCCGGTGGGCGTTGACGGTTTCGAACCGCCGACCTCTTCCTTGTAAGGGAAGCGCTCTCCCAACTGAGCTAAACGCCCCGGTGACGGCGAACCGCCGCCTCGAAGGGGTCACGATAGCGACGGGCCGGAGGCCGGAACAGTGGGTCGTCGGCCCGCCCTCCCTGCCGAACAGAGATCAGCCTCAACTCTGCGCAGCCACGGACCGATAGAGGGGAATCGACGCACACCCCTCACGGAGCAGACCGTACCAATGACTTCACGCAAGATGAACGCCTGGGACGCAGGCGACGATGCGGTCAAGAACTACCTCGACGGCATCGGCATGTACACGCTCCTCACAGCCGATGAAGAGGTCTCCCTCGCCAAGACCATCGAGCGCGGCCGCAAGGCGGAGCTGGTGCTCGCCGCCGGTACCGGCGGAAACGCCACCGACCTCGACAGGGCCATTCAGGAAGGCCTCGCCGCCCGCCGGCGGTTCATCCAGGCCAATCTCCGTCTCGTCGTCTCGATCGCCAAGCGCTACCAGCGTTCCGGACTCCCCTTCCTCGACCTCGTCCAGGAAGGGAACCTCGGCCTGATCAGGGCTGTCGAGAAGTTCGAATACCGCAAGGGCTTCAAGTTCTCGACCTATGCCACATGGTGGATCCGTCAGTCGATCAGCCGGGCGATCGCCGACAAGAGCCGCACCATCCGGGTTCCCGTCCACATGATGGACACCATCGGCCAGGTCCAGAGCGCAGAGAGCGACCTGCTCAAGCGCCTTGGACGGGCCCCCACCGATGCCGAGATCGCCGAAGAGGCGGGACTCACCGAGGAAAAGGTTGCCGAAGCCAAGCGGGTGGCACCCGAACCGGTATCGATCTTCGAGCCGATCGGCGAGGACAGTGCCGTGCTCGGCGACTTCATCGAGGACCAAGATGCCGATGACCCCTTCGAGATGGCCCTGCTCAGCCTGCGGTTGGAGGACCTCCAGGACGTGCTGTCGGTCCTCAACGATCGGGAACGCCAGGTGATCGTCATGCGCTACGGCCTCGACAACGTCGAGCCACGAACCCTCGACGAGGTGGGCCGCCACTTCGCGGTCACCCGCGAACGCATCCGCCAGATCGAAGCCAAGGCCATCACCAAGATGCGCAAACCGATCAAGGTCTACCCCAACGTCGCCTCCCTCTGATTCCACCCCGTCGCCCAGAAGGCCCGCACTGCGTGCGGGCCTTCTGCTGTGCCGGTCGAGCCGACTTCATGCCGACCGAACGATGTCGCGCAGGTCCTCGACGGTCGCCTCGGCCCGCAGGTGCCGTTCGTCGTGTCTGGGTCGGCCTCGTCCCCGCTTGCGGTGGTAGGCGCGGCCGTCCCAGAAGATCACACCGCCCCACACACCCCATTCCAGGGCGTCTTCCAGGGCAGTCTCCAGGCACGGGATCCTGACCTCACAGCCCGAGCAGATCGCCTGGGCCTCGGCCAGATCGGTGGGTCGCTCCGAGAAGAACAACTCGTGGCGACCCGAGTCGATACATCGACCTCGCTCGTAGATGACGTTCATGGGATGGTTTCCTCTCTCGTGTCCTTGCTGGCGAACCGGAGGCCAAACGGGAAGGACCGCCGGTGGGGTGCCGGCGGTCCTCATGCGAACGATGGTTCGGTTCTCTCAGATCATTCGAGAGGAGGCCGCCGGTTGGGGATCGGGTCGACGATTCCGGCCGTCGTGAGGACGGCGGTCGCGTTGGCGATGAGACCCGGGAGCGCGGTGCTGCGCGTCCGTCCCTGCGGAGTGGCGAGCAGCGCGAGCATCTCCCCCATGGGGGCGAAACGGTCTGTGTTGTCGCTGTACTGCTCGATCATGGGCACATCCTCCGATTGCCTCCCCGCAACCTATGGCGCCAGAACAGGCGGTGTCAAGGGAATATGCGCAGGATGCATATCTCCGGGTCGACAGACCTGAAATCGGCTCAGCGCAGCGATTCGACCAGTGCCACAAGCGTCGCTTCCCGATCGACGCCGAGATCCACCCGGAGCACCCTGCGCCCCGCGTCGACGAGCGCCTGATGGTCGCCCGCCGCCTGCGCGGCGATGATGGCTTCGAAGGTGTGATCGGTCTCCGGAACCGCCACAGACGAACCGGGAGTGTCGACCAGTTGGATGAAGACGCCCGAACTCGGCCCTCCCTTGTGAAGCTGGCCGGTCGAGTGCAGGAACCGGGGACCCCAGCCGAGGGTGGTGGCGACGCCGGTCACCCCGGCGATCGCCTTGCGGAACTCGGTGAGACTCGCCCCCGTTTCTGAGTTCGGCGGCAGGTAGGCGTGGATCCCCACGTAGCCGCCGACCGGCACCGACCCGAGCAGATCGCGCAAAGGGCCGGCCGCGGCGGAGGCGGCGACCGTGGGCACGGCCGCCAGGTCCAGGTCTCCGGCCATCGCCCGGTTGGCAGCGATCTTGGCTGCCTCCACGTCCGGCTGGTCGAACGGGTTCACCCCCAGCTCGGCTCCGATCACCGCCGTGACCATCTCGGCACGAAGCATCTCCGAGCCGAGCGACCCCGGACCGGGCAGTTCGAAGCCGATCGTTGGATGGCCCGCCCGAATGAACTCCCCGAGGTCGGGGCCCTGCTCCTCCGCCAACACGTACGACACGAACACCCGATCGCGCCCGTACGTGTGGGCCGGCGCGAGAGGCTCGTCCGCCACCGGGATCACGCCGGTGCCGTGCTTGCCGAGACTCTCGGCGACCAATTGCTCCATCCATGCGGGGAGAGACGCCAATCCGGGGGAGGTGAGCAGCGTCAGCTTGTCGATGCCCCGGCGGACGAGTGCGGCGAGGGCGAGACCCAATCCGACTGCCGGGTCGGCCTGCGCCGCGGTGGCCGCCTGCGAGGCCAGCCTCCCCGCCTCGTCGAGGAGCCCCTCGACATCTGCGCCGATGAGGGCGGCCGGAACCAGGCCGAAGTGGGTGAGGGCGCTGAATCGCCCTCCCACGTCAGGGTTGGCCAGGAAGAGGTGACGAAACCCGCGCGCTTCCGCCAGCCGGGCCAGCGAGGTGCCGGGATCGGTGATGGCGACGAACCTGTCGCCCCGCCCCCCGGTCTCGGACCAGAAGTAGCGGAAGAACGACATCGTCTCGAGCGTGCCCCCGGATTTCGACGACACCACGAAGATCGTACGAAGGGGGTCGATTCGCCGCCGGACGTCGAGAACCGCCTCGGGGTGGGTCGAGTCGAGCACGATCAGCCGGGGATGGCCTTCGACAGGGGCGAACGTGGAGGCGAAGACCTCCGGCGCCAGACTGGAGCCCCCCATGCCGCACAGCACCACGTGGTCGGCTGTAGGAGCCAGCTCGCCGGCCACCCTGCGGATCTCGTCGAGCTCGGGGCGCATCGTCTCGTGGAGGTCGATCCAGCCAAGCCGGTTGGCAAGCTCCGGCACCCCGGGATCATCGGAGAACACCGTTGGGTCGCCCCGCCACAGGCGTCCGACGCGATCGCCGTCATTCCACGAGGCGATGGCAGCGGCCACGGACGGCGAGAGGAGCGACACCAGGTTCATGCAGCCAGTATGCCAGTCGGCCGAGTCGCAGCTCCCTGATCCACGCGCAACCGGCGGCGTTGACGCCGATCCCGCCGACCCCACACCGGGGGGACGAAGCGTCACCCGAGCCGGACGGTGACCACCACCAGCCTGGGCGTCACGTCGCGCACGCCGGTCGGGTCGGGGACTCCGGCGTCATCGAGACGGATCCCGTGGGCCTTGGCGTCCATCGACCTGCCGGTCAGGAAGGCAGCCACCGCCGGTTCGTCTCCGGCGTCACCGACGTGGGCATCGGCAGTGCCGGTGCGATCGATCCCGGCGAGGCGGAGCCCCACAGGAACCCCGCCCACCAGGTTCCGCCACCACCTTCGTGACGCGTCGGTCAGGATCGTCACGGTGTCGCCGTCTCTCGAGTAGCTCACCGGAAAGGAGTACCGGAGCCCGCTCTTGGTGCCGGTGAAGCTGATCAGAGCCACGGACTTTCCGATCATCCGCTGCAACCCGGGGGTTTTGAGAAATCCGACCATGCACGCGTTGAGCACGCGCGGCGGGGCAGGGTCGGGAACCGATGTCATCGTCTCTGTCACCAATCTGCTCCTTCGACCTCCGTCAGGCTGCCAGCCGGGTCGGTCGGTCGGTAGGACCGGATGGCACGACTGCGGAGCGGCCGCCGGGGGTATCGTCATCGGCATGCGTTTCGTGCGGAGGTTCCTCAAAGCGGTGATCGTCCTCGACCTCGTCGCGGCAGTTGCGGCGTTGATCACCAAGTCCCTCGTCAAGTCGGAAGGTGGGCCTTCGGACAGCCGGTTCCGCCTCGTGGCGATCTTCGACGGAGCCCAGTTCCGGTCGTCGGCGGACGCCTTCGAGACCGGCACCGTGGTGGCGATGTTCGGTGGAGCCCAGGTCGACCTCCGCCGGGCGGGGCCGGGCAGCGTCGAAGCCGTCCTCGACGTGACAGCCGCCTTCGGCGGAGTGGAGATCGTCGTTCCCGACACTTGGGCCGTCACCCAGCGGGGGCCGACCATCGCCGGCGGAGTCGATGTGCGGGTCCCGGAGGCGACCACCCTCCCTGCCGATGCCCCCCGGCTCACCATTCACACCCGCGTCGTGTTCGGCGGGGTCAGTGTGGTCGGCCGTCCCGTGCTGAAGGCGGCTGAAGGCTGATCAGACGATCCGGCGGTGGCTGGCCCATCGGGCGAGCTCATACCGATTCGAGAGTTGGAGCTTGCGCAACACCGCAGAAACGTGGGTTTCCACCGTCTTGACGCTGATCGACAGCCGGCGAGCCACCTGCTTGTAGGAGTACCCGCGCGCAATCTGGCGCAGAACCTCCTTCTCACGGGGAGTCAGCTGGTCCAGCTCGGGGTCGATCGGAGCGGCCATCGTGTCGGCGAACGCGTCGAGCACGAATCCGGCGAGACGGGGAGAGAAGACCGCGTCCCCCGCCTCGACGCGAGCGATCGACTCCACCAGCTGCTCGGGATCGATCGACTTGGTCACGTACCCCCGGGCGCCCGCCCGAATCATGGCGATCACGTCTTCTGCGGCGTCGGACACCGACAGCGCCAGGAAGCGGGTGTCCGGATTGGTTTCCAGCACGTTCTCGATCACCGCCAATCCCCCACCGCCCGGCATGTGGACGTCGACGAGGACCACGTCGGGGGTGGTGTCGCGGATCGCCTCGATCGCCTCGTCGACATCGGAGGCGTCGCCCACGATGTCGACCTTTCCCTCCAGCTCCGCCTTGACCCCGGAGAGGAACAGCCGGTGGTCGTCGACCAGAAAGACCCGCGTCACGAGTTCTCCTTGTTCAGATGAAGGTGCACTTCGGTTCCCTCGCCCGGTTCGGATGTCACCTCGACGCTACCGCCGTGCCGCTCCATGCGCCCCACGATCGACTCGGCGATTCCCCTGCGGTCGCCATCGACCGCGTCGGGGTCGAAGCCCTTCCCGTGATCGGCGACGAACACGTCGATGCCGTCATCAGACACCTCTGCGTAGATCGAAACCCGGTCGGCGCCCGAATGCTTGGCGGCGTTGGTGATCGCCTCGCCGGCCGCGGCCGCCAGGGCCCGAATGCCGTCGTCGGCCACCACGTCGCCCACGTTGACGAACTCCACCGGAATGTCGAAATCGGCCTCGACCCGGTCTGCGGTCGATCGGAGCAGCGTCGTCAGGTTCTCGCCGACGTCGGGCGACCGTTCGTACAGCCAGGTTCTGAGCTCACGCTCCTGGCTGCGCGCGAGTGTCACCATCCGCTTGGGATCGTCGGTGCGCTGGATGAGCGCGAGCGTCTGCAGCACGGAGTCGTGGAGGTGAGCGGCCATCTCCGCCCGCTCCTCCTGGCGGATCCGCTCCCGCCGCTCCGACGAGAGATCCTTGGCGAGACGCCATATCCATGGGCTGAACACCAGGGTGAGCCCCACTCCGGTCACCGCCACCGCCACGACCGTGGTTCCGACCGCCGGCGCGGCCGATCGGCCCAACAGGGACAGGCCGAGGATGAGCAGCAGGGCTCCGATCACCGTGCGGCTCCGGACGGATCGATCATTCGGATCGAGAATGCGCGCCAGGAGATTGGTCGAATCGATGTCGCGTTGGTCGAGGAGGAAGGCCGTACCGAACACCATCGCCGCCGCGGGAAAGACCACTCCGTCTCCGGTCCACAACCCGACGGCCCGCAGAGCCAGCAACGACCCGGCGAACAGCAGTCCCAATCCGATCCGCTTGCGCCGGTCCGCCGCCGGGGGCGGCGTCACCGCATCGGGTTCCGGGTCTGACGTTGCGGCGTAGAGCGCCAGATAGAGGAGCACCCCGAGACCCCAGATCAGGGCGAGCACGATCACGGCGGCGCGCACATACACCACCTCGATCCCGAGGAGATCTGCGACACCCCCAGACACCCCTCCCAGGAGGCGGTCGTCCTCTCTGCGACGCAGATCCCGGAAGGACAGGCGATGTCTGCTGTGAACAGTGGGTTCGGTCACCCCCGTATCGTCCCAGGCCTGGCGCCCTCCGGCAATGAGGGTTGGCCCCGGGATGACCCTGAGGTCTCGGGGTCGGTTGGGGGACATACCCGATGGCACCGCGGCCCGGCCTCCGGCATCGTGGGCTCATGATGGATACCAACAACGAACAGACGACCACACCCCCGGTCGCCGCTTCAACCAGGCTGGAACGACCCCGCGCCGGACGTGTGTTCGCAGGCGTGGCCGCCGGACTGGCCACCCGCCTCGACGTACCGGCCTGGGTGGTGCGACTGGTTCTCGTCGTTCTCGCCTTCGCCGGAGGGACCGGATTCGCCCTCTACCTGATCGGCTGGCTGTTCATCCCCAACGAGGGTGAAGAGGAGTCGGTGGCGACCCGGACGCTGTCCGGAGCCGGGGGACCTCGCTCCTGGATCGGCATCGGACTCATCGCCCTCGCGATCCTGATCGCGATCGATTCGATCGGTTTCGTGCGAGGCGACTTTGCCTTTGCCGTCGTGCTCGTGATCGTCGGGATCCTCCTCTATCGGGGCGATCTCCGGTTCGATCTCCGGAACGTCTCGGGCCGGACGGCGTCCGACGCGAACAGTGCGACCACGAATCCACCGGACGGCGCCACACGGACGGCGGCCATCCAAGAGAGAAACGAGTCGAAGACCATGACGACAGAGACACCCATCGCACCCCCTGCGCCCCCCAGGCCTGTCCCTCCGGCTCCGCCGCGGACGCCGAAGCATCCGCCCTCGTATCTCGGTCGGCTCACGATCGGCATCGGGCTCGTGATCCTCGGCACCATGGCGTTCGCCGACTACGTGTGGACGGCGTTCGACCCCACCGCTCGCCACTACTTCGGTGTGGCACTGGCCACCATCGGTGTCGCGCTGGTGGCAGGCGGCTGGTTCGGTCGGGCGCGCGGCCTCATCGTGCTCGGCGTGTTCCTGATCCCGCCGCTGATCGTGAGCCCGATCGCCGAATACGGATTCGGCGACGGCATCGGTGACCGCCGGGTGTCGCCGGATTCGGTGTCGGAGCTGAACGAGCCCTTCGGGCTCTCGATCGGACAACTCGTCCTCGACCTGCGCGATCTGTCCCTGGGAGGCGGCGAGGCCACCCTCGATGCCAGCGTCGGCATCGGATCGCTGCAGATCATCGTCCCCGACGGCCTCGGCGTCACCGGTGAGGCAACCGTTGGAATCGGAGAGGTCGAGGCATTCGAGGCCAACCGGGGCGGTTTCGCCCGGACCGCCGAGTTCTCGCGGCCTGGCGAGGGACTGCTGCGCATCGATGCCAGGACAAACCTGGGCGAGGTCGTGATCCGGACGGCTTCCCGTGCGGGAGCGGTCGGTTCGGTCCGGGTGGCCGGCGTCGATGTGACCGTCGACGATCTCTCCGAGCTCCAGGACCGCTACGAGTACGACGCCGGTGATGTGGTGCTCGACTTCTCGAATCTCGAGCTTTCGGCAATCGAACGACCCCGGACCGTGACCATCTCGGTCGGGGCCGGCGACCTCACCGTGCTCATCGCCGATGCCGACCTGGTCGATGTGAATGCATCAGTCGGCATCGGCCGAATGGAGCTGTTCGGCTCGGACTCGAACGGGCTGGGCCTCGACAGAGAGTACAACGGAGACAACACCGCCACCCTGATACTCGACATCGAAGTCGGGGCGGGCGCCCTGAACCTGGAGGAGAACTGATGTACAGGCACCGATTCGACGCCGTCTCATTCGTGTTCGGCGTGATCTTCCTCGCCCTCGCGGCGATGTTCGCCCTCCCGGTCGATCCATGGGACGTCTACTTCGGGTTCGACCTCGGATGGCTGCTCCCCACCGCAATTCTGGTGGTCGGCGTTTCCCTTCTGGTCCCCGTCCTGCGCAGACCGGCAACGGTGACGCCTCCGCCCGACCCCGGGGAGCTGGATGCAGCCCACGCCGAGGCCCTGGCCGAGTTGGAGAACGACGCGGGTAGTACCGCCCTCTGAACGATCGAGATCCGTGGGGACCGGCGGCTCAGCCGCCGGTCTCTGCGCGTCGGCTGCGGATCGCCCGCACACCCATGCGCACCCCGCTGATCAGGACAAAGATCCCGAAGTAGCGGCGCAGAGCCGACGGATCCATCCGGCCGGCCAGGTATGCCCCGAAATAGCCGGTGACCGCTCCGCCCAGTCCGAGAAGAACCGCGATCCGAACGTCGATGCGCTTGTTGCGGAGATTCACCTGGCTCCCGGCGAGCGCCGCGAAGATGATCGCCAGGCTGGAGGTGCCCTGGGCGAGTTGCTGGTCGAATCCGAACACGAGCGCCAGCACGGGGACCATGATCACGCCTCCACCGATGCCCGCCAGACCGGCCGACAGTCCAGCGACGAGTCCCGCAACGGCTCCGAGCACCCAGTCCATCAGAAGATCATCCTCACGCCGACCACGATCAACACCACCGAGAACACGATTCGCAGCGAATTCGCCGACAAACGGTGCATGACGCTGGCGCCGATCATCGAGCCCGCGAGCCCGCCGGCGCCGAGGGCGATGCCGAAGTCGAAGTCGATGTTTCCGTCGACGGCGTATCGGATCATCGAGGCAATCGAGATGAGCACGATCGATCCGAGCGACGTGGCATGGGCGGTGTGCTGGTCGCCCTTCAATGCGTAGACGATCAACGGCACCAGGACGATTCCTCCGCCGATCCCGAAGAAACCGCCGATCACGCCGCCAACCAGACCGAGGGCCAGGACCTTGACGGCGGGTTGGTGGATCGATTCGCCTCCGTGCATCGGCGCCACGCTACACAGCCGGGCGAAGGGCTCGGTATCCGAGAAGGTAGGCGCCGGCATTCCAGGCCTGTCCGGCGGCTCCCCGGGGACGCCCCTCTGAGTCGATCCACTCGGGGAACGCCCAATCGTCGACCGAATTCGACATCGCCACCGCCTCGAGCAGCTCTGCTGCGTGCTCCGGGCGACCCGCCGAGACCTCGGCCAGAACGTGGAATCCGCCAATGTACGGCCACGACCCGCCGTTGTGATATCGGCCCGGCCGGTTCTGCCAGCGCGGCGGGATCACGGCCTCGGCCACAGAGACGAGCATGGCGGACGGATCCCCGGGCTGGACGGCCTCGAGCAGCGAAGGCGTCGGATGCGGATACGCCTCCGGGCCGAGCTCGTCGAGTATCCGTCTTGACCGAGCCACGCCCGCCACGCCCGCCACCACCGCCAGCAGGTTGGCCAGGACGTCCACCTTGTCGATCATTCCGGCGTGAACGATGTGGGACAGGTAATGCGTCCGGGAAGGCGAGGCGGCCTCCCAGTAGGCGACCGCGAGCGCGTCGTGCCCGAACCCGTGCGGGTACAGGCTTCGAACGTCGATCGACGGGTCAGGCCAGAACCATGTGTCGACGAGGCGGCGGATCTCGTCTGGATCGACCGGCGCCTCACGGCCGAGACGACCGGCGGTCGTCGCCGCCTCCCGTGCCGCCCATGCGTGGAGCACGTTGAGATGGAGCGTCCGGCCCGAACGCGTGAGCGCGGCGTCCATCCAGTCGGTGGACGGGGCAGCCGAGATCAGTCCACTCCCGGTGACGTCCTGGTGGGCGATCCAGCGCAGCGCCAGCTCGACGGCCGGCCACCATCGGCCGGCCCGATCGAGATCGCCGGTGACGGCGAGGTGGCGTCCGGCGAGGATCACGAACCACAGGTTCGAGTCGACGACGCCCCCTTCTCCCCAGTCCCACTCTTCCGCCTCGGGCCGGACGACCGCCGGAACGTGGCCGAGTGGCGTCATCCTGGCTGCGAGCGTGTCCACCGTGGCACCGGCGCAGGCGATCAGGTCCGGGTCGTTCGACACCAGGGCCCCCAACCCGGCGATGCACGCGTCCCGGGCCCACACCGACCGGTAGTGATCGAAACGCGACGAGGCTACGAACCCGTCGGGGGTGGTGCACGCCCGGAGGAGATCAACCGAGCGGTCCCTGGCGAGTTCGACGATCCGGGAGGTCACGTTCGGTCCAGACCGGTTCGTGAGGTTCGATCAGCGGCCGCGCCGGGCGGCCATCTGCCTGCGCAGTCGGGGTGACGCCGATCGGAGGCCGATGGCGAGGGCGAATCCGGCATCGTCGTCGGTGTGGATGATCGCCTCTTCCCCTTCGATCCGGAAGTGGAGCCCGTCGTCTTCACCGCGAATTCCGATGTCTCCGAGACGCCACGAACCGATGATTTCGTCTGCCGTAGACAGCACGATCCGGTCGACGGTCAGGTCGACCGTGACTTCGATCTCGGCTGTGATGTCGCCTTTGAGCCTCATCGCCCCCCGGAAACGGCTCATGCTGCTCCTTCTCGAACGATTCGACCTACGGAACCGCCGTCAGTATACGGAGGGACCAGGCCTTGTCTGCGCCTTTCGGACTAGTCACTCGGTCGAGTCGTGGGCCGACTCGGGCGTCGGCTGGAGAACAGCGGGATCCGTCTCGAGCACCTCGGGCCAGAGATGGCGGACGATCTGCACCGCGATGCCCACGATGGGGACGGCGAGAAACGCCCCCACCAGACCTGCGGCGACAACCCCGACGGCCAGGGCAACGATCACCACGAACGGATGGAGGGCGACGGCCCGGCCGAGCAGCACCGGGGCCAGCACGTCGCCTTCGATCTGCTGGATGGCCGTGACGATGATCACCAGGATGGCGGCGTCGCCCGGACCGTTGGTTGCGAGCGTGACGAGCGCCGCCAGCAGACCGGAGGCGAGCGCCCCGACGAACGGAAAGAAGGCCCCGAAGAACACCAGGACCGACAACGGCAGGGCGAGAGGCACGTCCAGTATCACCAGGCCCAGGCCGATCAGTGCCCCGTCGACGAGTCCGACCGCCGCCGTCCCGCCCAGGTAGCGCCGCATCGTCACCCACGCCACCCGGCCCGCCTCGTCGACCGTGCGACGGTGGTCGACACGGATCCTCGACAGCAGCCACCGCCAGCCCCGGTCACCGTCCTTCAGAATGAAGAACGCCGCCACCGAGGTGAAGAAGATGCCGGTCACGACCTCGGTGAGCATGCTCGCCCCTCCGATGGCCCCGCTGACCAGGCTGTCGGCGTTGGCCCCGAGCTGGTCGCCGACGGCGTCGGTCACATCCGACACGAGCCCCGGGTTCAGCCCGAGCGGTCCGGTCTCGAGCCAGTCGAGGATGTCGTTCCATCCGGACACGATCGAAGACGACAGCTCGTCTGCTCTCGAAGCGATGGCCGATCCGATCGCCCAGCCGACCCCCACCACCGAACCCACACCGAGGAATACGGCGATCCAGGTGGCGATCAGAGGTGGCACCCGCCGGTCACGCAGCCGCGTCACCATGGGCGACCAGAGACTGGCGATGAACGCCCCCAGCATGACCGGCACGATCACGATGCTGAGCCGGCCGACCGTCCACACCACGACACCAATCGCCGCGGCCACCACCAGCAGCCGCCAGGCACGGTCCGATGCCGCCGTCAACCAGTCGCGCAGCGGCCGCGGGCGATAGGTCTGTTCCACCGGGTCACCTCGGCTCGTCACCTCCGAACCTACCGATTGCCGCTCGCCACGACCACGGCCGATCGTCTGCCGGTATCGGGGAGCGGTGAGGGGAGGCTCCGAACCGACAGGACGCGCCCCGCAGGGCAGCAAGGGTTGGGCTTCTCCTGGTCGAAGCGGGAAATCCGCTTCCCAGAAGGAAGACCCAGGCGGCGTCGTTTC
>DATCZS010000013.1:0-13731 GCA_036525795.1 Acidimicrobiia bacterium
GTTGAAGACGGCGGCGGCGGCCAGTGTTGCGCCGGCGATCACCAGGTCGGGTGCTTGCTGCGGTATGCCGGCCTCGTTGGTTCCTCCCAGGAGGCGGGGGAGTGCCACCACCGGGATGGCGTAGACGCCCGCGATCACCGACGCGACCAGGGTGTAGGTGACGGTGCGGGAGATGATCCGGTCGATCTCATACAGCCGGTAGCGGGTGATGGCGATGCCGATCGAGATGGGGATCCCTGCCAGCGCCAGCGTCGAAATGACTCCCTGAACATTCGAGACTGTGTTCTCGAGCCCCAGCGGGTCTCGGATTCGAGGTTCCAGCACTATTCCCGACAGGAGCGTGACAGCGAGAACTCCCACGGCCCAGGTCAGCCATCGGAACTGGAGGCGTTCGACGCCGGAACTCCGGCGGAAACGCACCACCAGGTTCCCAACCGAGAGTGGGACCATCAGCAAGAGAATCAGGTTGAGGTAGCTCATGGCCGGCATCATCGAGCCGGCGAAGATCTCGTCGTACGGCGTTTCGACCCACGGTCCCAGGCTGACGAAGACCGCCACCGCGTTGGTCGTCATCACCGCTCCTGCGAGCCACATGGCCGATCGCCACACCCGGGACGAGGCGCGCCCGGCCGGGAACAACAGCACGAGATGGATGGGGAGCAGGAAGTAGCCCAACCACAGCCATCCGCCGAAGTTGAGGACCATGGAGGTGAGCAAGTCGAGGGAGGCCGGCGACACCGCAAGCGCACCTTGCTCGATCTGTGCGAAGCTGAACCCGGTCCTCGCGACGATCAGCGTTTCCAACGCATTGCCCCACGCACCGCAGAAGGCACCCCATGCCAACGCCCACACTGCCCCGCTGCGCGGCGCAGCCCGCATGGCGACGACCATCACCGTTCCGAATGCCGTCCCGAGAAAGATCTGCTCGAAGAAGCCGTCGGTGTCGCCGATCGACAGTGAAACCGCTACGAAGGTCGGTATTGCGGCGATGGCGGCGGCAATCACCAGGTACCCAAGGCGGCGGCGGGTGTTGTCGGAGACGGGGATCATGCCGGTCCCGGCTCTCCTCTGGCGGGCACCGTAGGCGGTTCCACCCAGCGGTCCCCGGCCCGGTGGGCACCCGAAGCGACGAGGGCGAGATCGGCGGTGACCATCAGGGCCAGCTATACCCGCGGCGAGGTCGCTCTTGGAACCCTCATTCGGTGATTCTTGCCGATCACCCGTTACGAGACCGTGACGAGCGTTCGGGTCGTCGAGACCGCTTCCTTCAGCTCACCAATCGCGGTATGCTGACATACCATGAAGCGAACAACGGTCAAGCTGCCCGATGACCTCGACGCCAAGCTGCGCCACGAGGCCGAACGCCGCCGAATCACCATCTCTGAGCTGACGCGCGAGGCAATCGAGAATCACCTGGGCGGTCACCATCGGAGGCTTCGCGCTGCAGGCGCCGGGCGCAGCGGACGTGACGACATCTCCGAGCGCATCGAAGAGATCCTCGCAGCCGAGGTGACTCGATAGCCCTCCTCGTCGACGCCGGCCCCCTCTACGCCTACGTCGACGCCGACGACCGCCATCACAGTGAATCGCTCGAGCTGCTGCTGGAGCATCCGGGCCCACTCATCGTTCCGGCGCTCGTCATCACCGAGGTGGCCTACCTCATCGGAACACGACTTGGCGTCGACGCCGAGGTCCGCTTCCTCGGTGATCTCGCGGCGGGTGAGTTCGCCATCGAGCCGGTCAGGGCGAGTGACTGGCTTCGCATCGCCGAGCTGGTGAGTCGGTATCGGGACCTGCCGCTAGGGACCGTCGACGGTTCCGTCGTGGCAACGTCTGAACGACTCAGAGTCACCACGATCGCAACACTCGACCGGAGGCACTTCTCCGTCGTCCGTCCCACCCACACCGACGCATTCGAACTCGTCCCTTGAGGTCTGAAGCGCGCCGATCACGAAATCAGGCGCACGAGCGAGCATTCCAAGGAGTGCCCGGGATCGGCACGTCGCAGAATGGTGGTGTTGGACCCGGTGACACGCAGTGTGGCGGGTGGCACCATCCGTGGGCTCTGCAACAGCCGTGCTTGATCTGTTCGTTCCATTTGGCTACCCGATCGGCCAGATGTCGCACGATCACCTCGCGGAGCAGATCGCTGACTTCCTGTCCTTTCGCACATCGAGAGGTTCTCAACCAGCAGCCCGAACTCGGCCCAACCCCACGCCAACCCCCGATCCGACTCGTCGAAGGCTGCCGCGGAGCCTCATCGAGGTGTCAGATCGCCTACGCCCCCGTGTCCAGAACCGTCACGCCGGACGGCGATTCGTCCTCGTCGATCGGCTCCAGCGTCACCCACAGTCTCGGGAAGTCGGCGCGGCGAACGCCGGACGAGAGTTCGACCTCCCCGGGTCCGGTGAAGGTGCCCGCCGAGATGTGGACCGGGCCCTCGCTCAACCACACCTCGTAGAAGAAGCCCTCCGGGGCCGGCTCCAAGCCCTCGACTTCGATGAGCATCCTTGTCCCGGTGTCCGTGTTCCATCCTGAGACGGTCGACATGGCCATCGGTGCCTCGGGTGTGCCTGGCATCTCAGCAGTCCAATCCGGGTTCGCTAGCTGGGCGAGGATGCCGAAGCCGAGAATCGTCAGGGCAACGGCGGCAACACCGATCGCAGCGAGAGGTCTTCGCAACCAAGGCTTGGCCTCTTCACGACGCCCAGCCGAGATGAGTCCAACCACCTGGCCTTGGAGCTCGGGCGCAGGTTCCTCCCAAAGAGCCGGATCGTCGAGAAGAGCCCCCGCGCGTCCCAGGTCCTCGATCCGCGACCGACACGCTGCGCAGCCTTCAACATGCAGCGCAGCCGAACGATCGGCATCACCGGCCAGATAGGCCACGCGCACCTCTTCGCAATTCATGCTGTCGCCTCCTGAAGATGTGCAAGCAGCTCGGCCATTCTCCTATGTGCTCGGTATGACCGTGATTTCACGGTGCCCACGGGGATGCCCAGCCGTTCGGCAGCCTCACCATGGGTGAGACCCAAGAAGTGGATTGCTCGCATCACGGCCCGTTCGTCGTCCGAGAGTTTGTCGAGGGCCGCTCGTACTTCCCAGGCTTCCCACAGACCTTCGAACGAAGGCGGCAAGACCGCCACCTCCGGTTCCAGGTGGTTCGAATCGTGGCGCCTCTCCCTTCGATGGAGATCGACCGCAACTCTCCGTGCAATCGCATACAGCCAGGGAGCCGGGTCTCGCTCAACATCGAACCTGCCCGCTGCTCGCCAGGCTTGCAGGAACGTCAGCTGCACCGCTTCCTCGGCCAGGCTGCGATCGCCCAATGCCCGGAACGCAATGCTGAAGATGGCCCGGCCGTAGCGGTCGTATAGGGCGCGTACCGCCGAGGCATCGCCTCGACGGAATTGCGCCATGAGCCTCTTCGTAGCCACGGTGTTCCTGACCCTGCCGAATCACCCCGACGCTAGGCCGATGCCTTCTCCTGTGGGAGAGAGGAGGTACCAGACGTCGTTGAGGCCTTGGCCGTTGATGTCGCCTGCGGCGGCGTCGTTGGCGAAGTAGTAGAGCGGCCAGCCGTTGTAGGTGACCTGGGTCGATCCGTCGTCTCGGGTGGTGGTTCCGAACAGGGAGTCGTCCACGCCGTCGCCGGACGAGACGTCACCGAGCAGGGGCGGCCATGCGGCTTCGCACTGGTCGTAGCAGGTGCTGTCGCCCTGGGCGTCCGGGACGAACAGGTAGAGGGCGAATCCGTCTCCATCTACCAGGATCGTTCCCACCTCAGACTCGGCCACCGCGACACTCGCCGATGCCGGCGCAGTGTCTGGTGACTCCGTTGTCGTCGTGGTTGGGGCAGTCGTTGTCGTGGTTTCGACTGTCGTTGGTGCTGCCTCGTCATCGCCGCCGCATCCGGCGATGACCATGCCGGTCAGAGCGATGATCGCCAGGGTCCTTCTCATTCTGCTCTCCTCACTGGGGACAGCAGTCAATACGGCTGGACCCGCCGGACGGTTCTCGACCGGTGATGCCGGAATCGGGGGGTGACCGCTGAAGACTCGAACTCCGAACCGGCGGGGCAACCGCATCGTGGAAATCCCTTGCGAATACCGGTGATTACGAGGACCGGAGAGGACCCCCCGATGGACGGCTGTGGAGGGGTACGACATTGCATGGGATGCGAGAGGTCAGGGGTTCACACCCCTCAGCTCCACACCTCGAAATCCCCTGTTGCGTAGGGGGATTTCGGCGTTTCAGACTCACTGTGCCAACCGGTCAAACAGCCTCTAGGCCCGCTGCGTGTCTCTTCCAGGAGTTGGCAGGCAAGTCCTAGACCCGCCGAACAACGGGGCGTACGATGCAATTGGGAGGCGAGAGCCGATGCCGGATACGCTGACTGCCACCTCTTCGCTGAGGAGGAGAACCGTCGCCCGGGGGAAGAAGACGCCCACGGGTGCAAGCAGCGTCGTCAGGTGGCTGGCTGCTGCCGGATTCGTCGGTCCCGTGGTTTACACGGCGACATGGCTCGTCCTCGGGTTCTTGGACTCCGACTACAGGCATATCCGGGATCCGATCAGCAACCTGAGCGCGACAGGGGCTGCCAACGCGCCGCTCATGACCTCCATCGTCTTCTTGTTTGCATTCCTCATTGGTGTCTTCGGCTACGCCCTTCACCGTGGACTCCCGGTCGGATCCTGGGCAGGCCCGGCGGCATTGGTCATCGCCGGAGTCGGCTACGTGGGGATCGCGCTTGCTCCACTCGACCTCGCAGGTCTGGAAGACCCGAACATCCCGCATACGATCTCGGCTTCGGTCACCGTCTTCGCTCTGATGTTTGCGCCCCTTCTCACATTCCCGAGGCTGAGGCGGGATTCTGACTGGCGGAGTCTCAGCGGATACTCCATTGCGACAACCGCTGCGGCCCTCGCCTTCGCCCTCCTCGCCTCATTGCCCGCCTTGGCGGACTACGAAGGCCTCATGCAGCGTCTCGTCCTGGGCGTCGTCCTCATCTGGATGATCGTGTGCGCATTCCGCCTCTACACGAGGTCAACTCCGGCTCCCTCGACATATTGAGCGAACTTCTGTGGCTGCGGGCAAGACCACCTGCCGGTGGTCGGCAAGAGCAGACCGGCTGACCGCCTCCAGTCCTCAATCTCGCGAGGATCCCGTTGGCTTGCGACCGTAACTATTCACGCCTGCCGGCACGTCTCCTTTGTGTACGCATACACGGAACAGGAAGGATGTGACATGTCTCGGTACACAATCACGATGATCGGCGGGATCGCGATGACAGCCATCTCGGGAGGTCTGTTGATCGGGTGGCTGGCCCTCAACACCGGCTCGGGTTTCGTCGGCCTGTTGTTCATACTGGGAATGTTCGTGGGGATGGCCGTCTTTGCGGGTAGCGCCGCCGAGGCGGTGCGGTCACCGGATCGCCGGCAGGTCTGAACCGCCATTCGGCGATCCGTCCGCCCCACCCAACGGTCACGCAGTGTCGCCGCCGGAGGCGCCCTGGTTGCCGGTGACCCCTGGCTGACCGCGAGTCCTCGCCCGAGGGGTGTGAGCTCTAACGGGAGGGGTGTCCTGGGGGTTGGTGATGGCGTCCGTTGAGTGGGGAGGGGTCGGGCCGGATTACCGGCGCGCCTGGGGGTGGGATGGTGGCTAGTTCGTGGGTGTGGATTGGGTTTGGTGCTGTGGTTTTGGGTTGGGTTTGGTCGATGTACGGGGTGTTGGTGGTTCTCTGGGGCTGAGGACCGTTGGGACACCCGGACCCAGGATTGGGAGCGTGGCTCTGGCTGTCTGGTAGGCCCGGACTCGGCTTCTTGGGGCGGCGGAGTCCGGGCCTGCTGCGTGGTGGGCCCGGCCGCACCCCGCCCCCAACGAATCACGCATCGGGCAATCAGGCATCGCGTCTCGGACACGCTGCCGCCCGCCCTTCCTCGTCCCTACAGGCGCAACAGCATCACGTGTTCGCCGCCGTGGACCTCGCCGGTCTCGGCGAACCCCAGCGAGGCATAGAACGGGCCAGGTCCGCCGGGTGCATCGACGAACGACAGGGTGAGCTCGGTCGCACCCGGAAGCGTCCGCACCAGGTCGATCACCAGTTCCATGGCTCGTCTCCCGTAGCCACGCCCTTGATATCGGTGGTCGACCATGAAGCGCCACAGGTAGTAGCGGTGGTCCCGGGTCGAAAGCATCACGAACCCGACCGGGACCACGTCGGCGAAGATCCCTCGAACCAGCACGTCCGTGGTCAGGAAGGCCTCGGCCAGGGAGACCGCATTCGAGGCCACGAAGCGCAACTGAGCCGGTGCCACCCGGAGGCGGAGTATCTCGCGGCCCGTCTCCTCGTCGAGCTCGCCCAGGGTCACTTCGGCGTTCGGGGCGGGACCGGACGTTCCATCAGGCGGTGACAGCCGCTCGAGGAAATGCACGGCCCGCTCGACCTCTTCGAATCCGAGCGCAGAGTGGGCGGTCTGCGAGACCAGGTTGTCGATCTCGGTGTCGGAGGCCAGATAGTCGACCCGCCGCTCCCTCGCCCAGGCCGCGACTTCCTCCACCAGGGCCCGACCGATTCCGTTTTCTCGGTGGCCTTCGCGGACGTACCACTCCTCCAGGTAGGCGATGCGCTGCTCGGCCGCCGGCCGCTCCCATGCTCCTTCGGCATGGGAACGAAGACCGGCCGCGGCGTAGCCGACCAGCTCGCTGCCATCGAACGCGCCGACCGCCACCGCCGCCGAGCTGAGGAACTCGCGGACCGGCCAGTCCACCCCTCGGTCTTCGGGGAAGAGCTCGAGACGGATCGCCTCGAACGCATCCCGGTCGTCCCGGGTGAGTCGGCGGACCTCCATCGGCGCCACCCTACGCGTGCTCGATCGCACCTGCGGGTTCCCGGTCAGATCCCGAAGCGACGGTGGGCGGCGTGGGTTCGCTCCGCGAGGCTTGCGGGGTTCCGAACTGTTCTTGCGAGGTTCCGATACCGGCTCAGCGCCTCACCAACTTCTCCGGCCGATTCGCCGGCGTCGCAAGCGGTACCCTGTCGCCATGGACTTCGACGCCGGAGATCTGGCGATGCTGGCCGAAACCGCCGAGGTCGAGATCGAGACCCGCGCCGCCGACGGCGCCGTGCATCGGACCATCATCTGGATCGTCGTGGACGGCACGGACGTCTTCGTCCGCTCGTACCTGGGCGCTCGAGCGCGCTGGTACCGGGAGGCACTGGCCGACCCGACCGTGGCGGTCCATGCCGGCGGAAGGCGGATTCCATGCCGGGCGGTCCCCGCCACAGACGGCGAGTCGGTGGGGCGGGCGTCCGCCGGACTCGAGCACAAGTACGCCGGCGAGGAAGAAACGCCCGACATGGTCCGGCCCGAGGTCCTGTCCACGACGCTCCGCCTGGTTCCGGATTGAGCTCCCGGCGGGGAGCCGGTCCGGTTGGCCCGCTCTCTGCCGCAAGGTCCACCGGATGCCACGCCCGGTTGATGGGTTGGGGCCTTGCGCCGGGTGGGGCGCCTCAGGTGACGTGCAGGACGGCCTCGCCCCCGGCGATGGTGGGGGAGCGGCGCCCTGATCCTTCGGTTCCCCCGGACCGGTCCGAAAAAGATCGCTTCAAATTGCGGCAATGACCGAGTAGCGTATCCGAATCGAGGCGTGAGGGAGACGATGGCGAAATCGACGGTTGTGCGCGTGACGGTGGCGCTGGCCACCATGTTTGCCATGCTGAGTGCGGGGTCGGCGCTGGCCCAGCCCGGCGTCCCGTCCTCCAACGAGCACGTCCCCGATGTGGCCGCCTACTGGACTCCTGAGCGGATGGCCAACGCCATTCCCCGCGACCTGGTGATCGACCACCGCGGGCTGGGCTACCTGCGTCTCCCCGACGGCTCGCTGCAGCCCTACGGCCATCAAATCGCCGCCGTCGCCGACCGCCTGACGGCGGTTTCATCGGGTTCCAACCCGGACGGGGTCGTGCCGAGGGGTAAGCCGGACCCGAGCGATTCGACACCTCCCGCCGTGGACCAACTGTCACCTTTAGGTCCCGGATACTCCGACCCGGTGGACTTCTCCGCAACGATCACCGATGCCAGCGGGATCAAATCCGTCTCGTTCGAGGTAACGAGCGCAGGCGGAGGCGTGTGGCAGTCCTTCAACCCTTCACCGGTGGGTAACGACGTTTGGGAGATCCGGATCACCGGTTTCTCGGCGGGTGAATACCAGTGGCGGGTGATCGCCAAGGACAACGGCCCCCAGGGCGGCAACATCACAATTGAGGGCCCTGTGATCTTCGAAGTCGGCACCAGCACCAGCACGACCGCCGCCACCACCAGCTCGACCGCCGCCACCACCAGCTCGACCGCTCCGGCTACTTCGAATACCGTCGCCGATGCCAACTGGACCCACCTCGGCCCGGTCGACACGGCCGCCGGGCGGATCTACTTCGAGATGCCGTCCAATGCCAAGCGCAAAGGCCCGTGGAACGGATATGTCTGCTCGGGGACCGTGGTCACCGACGGCACAAGTGGCCGCTCGATCGTGATCACCGCCGCCCACTGCGTGTACGACGACGTCAACAAGGCCTTCGCCCGCAACGTGCTGTTCATCCCCAAGCAGTATCAGGCCGGTGCCACCGACCGGAACTGCCTGAACGATCCGCTCGGGTGCTGGAAGCCGTCCTTCGGGGTGGTCGACGCAGACTGGGCGAATCGGACCTGGCCCGCCAACATCCCCTGGGACTTCGCCTATTACGTGTTCGACGACCTCAAGGCTGCTGCCCACCTGGTCAACAGTGGAGGAACGCTGGTCGCATCGGCTGCGGCTCTGGACGGGGTGGCCGGTTCGCTCGGCGTCACATTCGGTGTGGACCTCACCAACAACCTTGCCACGGACGCCCTCGGCTACTCGTACAGCCAGGACCCCAACTTCCGCTACTGCAGCGAGCCGCTGGCCACACCCTCCGACGAGTTCGCCACCGGTGCCGGGTCGTATCCCTACCGCTGGCTGAACAGCTGTGACCTGTCCGGGGGGGCATCGGGCGGACCGTGGCTGCAACCGGCGGGGACCGGAGTTGGTCCGATCATATCGGTCAACTCGTGGGGGTGGTCGAACCAGCCCGGCATGGCCGGCCCGATCCTCAACGGAGAGGCGAACTGCCTGTTCACGGCGGCGAAGAACGGCGATCTCGGCTTGTGGAGCTTCCCCTCAGGTGACCAGGGAGTCATCGGAACCTGCTCGGGTATCTCTCCGATCTCCTGACCCCGGTCTTCGCCAGCTTCCGATCGACCGTCAGCACCGGTCGTTCCCTCGGTGACGTAGCGGCGCGGTGGCCGCCGGGCCCACCGACCCGATTCGCCGCTGGCTTGGTCGGTGCGGTCGCACTCGAGGGGCGTGATGCCCGGACTCGCCCGGCCCGCCCGAAAGCGGCTCCACGGCCGAAAGTCCCTGGTCGATCACTGCTCAAGGGCACAAGGTGGACGCCAGGGGTGGGGGTCGGGAACACGGATGCGCTCCCAACCGGAGGCGCATCGAACAGTTCGGGAGGGAGGTCTCTCATGCTCACCACCGTCTTGCGGATCCAGAGTTTCGTCTTCGCCGTGTACGGCCTGGCGTTCTTTCTGCTCCCCGAGTTCACCATGGACACCGTCTTCGGGTGGGAGGTCATGACGTTGTTCCCCCGGGCCGTGGGAGCCACCTTCATCGGGGTCGCCTGGTTCGAGTGGGTCGGGGCGGACCGGATCGCCGGGGACAGGGCGCTGGTGTGGCCGTTCGTGGGTCTCCCCGCCCTGATCTTCGCTGCTTTCGTCTGGGAGCGGGCCGCGGGGACCTACGAGGGAAGCGACCTGTTCTTCTGGGTCTCCATCGCGGTCACCGTCGTGTTCACGGTGGCGGTGGGCATGGCCGCAGTGCGCCAGGACTGACCGACGCGGCGACGTACGAACCGGGCGGCGGTCTCGGACCCGGCGTCTGACGGCGACGCGTCCGTCGCGCGTCAGCCTCCTCGAATACTGTCTGGAGGGAGCCCAGAGAAGGAGATCGCATGGGCAAGTATCTGGTTCAGGCATCGCTCAGCCTCGATGCACTCAAGGGCACGCTGGCCGAAGGCGGCACCGCCAGGGCGGATGCAGTGAAGGGTGCGGTGGAGAGCCTCGGTGGCTCGCTCGACTGCTTCTACTACGGCTTCGGCGACTCCGACGTCTACGGGATCGCCGACATGCCGGACAACGTCACGGCGGCGGCGTTCGCGGTGTCGGTGGCGGCGGCAGGCGTCGGCAGCCTCAAGACCACGGTCCTGCTGACCCCGGCCGAGATCGACCAGGTGGCGAAGAAGGCCGTGTCGTACCGCCCACCCGGCGCCTGAGCGAATCCGGAGGTGCGCTCCGGGGCGACCATCCCCGGGATGACGTGAAGACAGAGGGCCGCCGGCAGGTCATCGAATCGAGCCGGCCGTCGCGTTGCGGTCGCGCTCAGCCGTACTCGTAGAAGCCGCGCCCGCTCTTCCTGCCCAGCATGCCCGCCTCGACCATGCGCGTCAGCATCGGGGGTGAGGCGTAGAAGGGCTCTTTGAACTCGTCGAAGAGGACGTCGGCGACGAGTTTCATCGTGTCGAGGCCGACGAAGTCGCACAGCTGGAGCGGGCCCATCGGGTGGTTGGCCCCGAGGCGCATCCCGGTGTCGATGTCCTGGGCCGAGGCGAACCCGGACTCGTACATGCGGACGGCGCCGAGCAGGTAGGGGACGAGCAGCATGTTGACGACGAATCCGCCCCGGTCCTTCGCCCTGATGACCGTCTTGCCCAGCACCTCGGAGGCGTACTGCTCGGCGCGGGCCTCGACCGTGGGGTCGGAGGTGACGGTGGTGACGAGTTCCATCAGCGCCATCACCGGCACCGGGTTGAAGAAGTGCATGCCCACCACGTGTTCCGGCCGGCCCGTCGTCGCCGCCAGCCGGGTGATCGGGATCGAAGACGTGTTCGAGGCCAGGATGGCTTCCTCGGACCGGACCACGCGATCGAGCGTCCGGAAGATCTCGGCCTTGAGCCCCTCGTCCTCGGTCACCGCCTCGATGGCGAGGTCGCAGTCGGCGAACTCCTCGAGATCGGTGGTGAACTCGAGGCGACCGAGGGTGGCGTCGCGTTCGTCCTCGGTGAGCTTGCCCCGTTCGATGGCCCTGTCGAGGCTGGACGCGATCCGCGCCCGCGCCCTCTCGGCGAACTCGGCGGCGACCTCCATCACGATCACGCTGGCCCCGGCCCTGGCGGCGACTTCGGCGATCCCTGCTCCCATCTGGCCGCCGCCGACGATTCCCACCCGCTCGATCTTCACGTTTCGCTCCTCACTGCCTGGACCTCCCCATCATGCCACCCGGGCGGGGGTGGAGGCGGGGACGCCGTCTCCGCCCTGCGCCCGCTGCCCGAGCCGCGATCACGACCCGAGGATGCGGCCTGCCATGGCCGACAGCTCGCTCGCGGGGGCGACCGGCTTGGGCCACGGCGGCGGGCCCATGGTGTCGGTCGACCACCGGGGTATCACGTGGACGTGGAGGTGGAACACCGTCTGAAAGGCCACGGAGCGAGTCGCCTGGAGCAGGTTCATCCCTTCCGGCTCGAGGGCGCGGCGGAGCCGGTCTGCCACCCGGTGGGCGCTGCGCATGACGGTGGCGGCAGTGTCCTCGTCGACCGACCAGAAGTCGTCCGTGTGGGCTTTGGGGATGACCAGCGAGTGGCCGGGTGAGAACGGGGCGATGTCGAGAAACGCCAGCGTGTGGTCGTCCTCGTGGATGACATGCGCCGGCGCCTCGCCGGCGACGATCGAACAGAAGATGCAGCCGTGCATGAGACGACGGTAGACGGTGCCGGTCACCGATCGCAGCGCTGGAACAGCCAGGAGTGCGGGAGGGCGATCATCTCGTGGAAGATCTTCCAGCCGTGGGAGATCGGGTTGAGCCCGGACGGCTCCACCGGCACCGGCGCGAGGTCCGCATTCGTGCACGAGCGATCGAGCATCGCGGCCCTGGCCATGTGATAGTCGTTGGTCACGATCGCCACCCGCTGCCAGCCGTATGCGGAGACGAGGGTGTCGAGAGCCAGGGCCTCGTCGCGGGTGTTGGCCGGGATCGAGTCGAGGCAGATCACCTCGAAGGCTCCGTCCGACCGGCACAGATCCAGGGCCTCGGGCCACTCCTCCGTGGGACGGGTCGGAATCACCAGCACATCGGCCACACCTCGGTTCATCAGCCCGATCGACGCCTCCAGCCGCTCGCCCCGGCCGCCGACGTGGACGAAGACCGCATCCGACGGGGAAGGCTCGCCGGACTCGGAATCGAGGATGGCGGGGAGGGTGGCGCCGGCGAGGAGCAGGAGGCCCCCGACAGCCGGCGCGGCAAGGACGATCAGCCTGCGGCGAGTGAACCGGCGCGCAGATGACATGAGACGAGGTGGTCGGGGCCGGCCCCACCGGGGGCCAGCCGCGGCGCCGTCTCGTCGCACAGCCCCTTCTCGGCGATCGGGCATCGAGGATGGAAGTGGCAACCCGCCGGAGGGTTGAGCGGCGAAGGGATCTCGCCCTGCAGGATCCTGCGGTCCCTGGGCCGGTCCGGGTCGGGTACGGGGATCGCCGAGAGCAGCGCCTCGGTGTAGGGATGAAGCGGCTGCCGGTAGAGGCTGTCCCGGTCTGTGATCTCGACGATCCTCCCCAGATACATCACCGCCACCCGGTCGGATGCGTGCTCGACCACACCGAGATTGTGGGCGATGAACAGCAGCGTCAGGTGAAGCTCCGACTGGAGCTCCTTCAGGAGATTCAGCACCTGGGCCTGGACCGATACGTCGAGCGCGGAGACAGGTTCGTCTGCCACCACCAGGTCGGGTTCGAGCACGAGCGCACGGGCGATGCCGATCCGCTGCCGCTGGCCGCCGGAGAATTCGTGGGGGTAGCGTCCGATGTGCCTGGCGTCGAGGCCCACCAGTTCGAGCATTCGTTTGACACGTTCGTGTCGCTCGTCCTTGTCGTCGACACCGTGGAGCCTCAGCCCCTCGGCGATCGCATCCCCAACCTGGTTGCGGGGATCGAGCGAGCCATACGGATCCTGGAAGATGATCTGCACGCGCCGTCGGAAGGGCTTGAGGGCCGACCCCGACAGGTGGGCGATGTCGGACCCGTCGAAGAGGATGGTTCCGCTCGTGGGCTCCAGCAGACGCACCACCATTCGCCCGAGGGTGGTCTTGCCGCAGCCCGACTCGCCGACGAGCCCGAGTGTCTCCCCTTCCACGATGTCGAGGTCGACGCCCGCCACCGCCTTGACCGTTCCGACCTCGCGCTGCAGCAGTCCTCCCTTGACCGGGAACTCCTTGACGAGGTCGCGGATCTCGACGAGGTTCTCAGCCATCTGTGTGGCCCTCCCCGTCGTGCAGCCAGCAGCGCACCTTGTGTCCGGGAGCCGTCTCCCGCAGTTCGGGCTTGCTCGTGGTGCACTGCTCGAGACCGTTCTGAAGCCGTGGAACGCAACGATCGGCGAATCGGCAGCCGGGCGGGAGGTCGACGAGCGACGGCACCACGCCAGGGATCACATCGAGGACGGGTTTGCGGGCACCGAGGACCGGGATCGATCCGACCAACCCCTGGGTGTACGGGTGCAACGGGTCCTTGAAGATGGTCCGGACATCGGCCTCCTCGACGACCTCGCCGGCGTACATCACGGCGACGCGATGGGCCATCTCCGCCACGACGCCGAGGTCGTGGGTGA
>DATCZS010000014.1:0-17097 GCA_036525795.1 Acidimicrobiia bacterium
CTCGCCCTGATGTTGCCGAATGCGGTTCTCTTCGATGCCGGCGGAACACTGGTGCTGCAGGACCCGGTGCGCATGGCCACCCGTCTCGACCATCCGGTCGACACCGCCACCGCGTTCGAAGCCCACTACCGGGCGATGGCAGAGTTCTCGCGGCTGCGCCTCGACGGCGGCGATCACACCTGGGACTGGTGGCTGGAGCGCTATTTCACGCTGCTGGGTCATCCCCATCCGGAAACCGCCGGTGTGTTGATCGACCGCGGGTACGGGTTGTGGTCGTGGCCGATCCCCGGCGTTGCCGATGCCATCGAGGCGCTGCGTGCATCGGGGGTGCGGGTGGCGGTGATCTCGAACTCGGATGGTTCGGTCGAGCAGTCGCTCGGGGAGGCGGGGCTCGGCTCGCTGTTCGAGGAAGTGGTGGACTCCGAGGTGGTGGGCGTCAAGAAGCCCGATCCCGGGATCTTCCATCTGGCGTTGGAGCGGCTCGGCATGAGCGCCGCCTCCACCTGGTACGTGGGCGACTCCGAATATCACGACGTCGGCGGCGCCCTCTCCGCCGGCCTCGCCCGCGCGTTCCTGATCGACCCGCTCGGGCTGCACCCGGCGGTGCCCGATCGGATCACCGGCGTGGCGGATCTGCCCCGCCTGCTGGCGACCTGAGAACCGGGCCGCCGGTCCCGCCACCCGGTACCGCCGCCGCCGGGTGCCCGGCTTTGCGGCCGCCGTCGGCATCCCGTATCCTATTGGCGCTCTCGCGACGCGAGGGCATCTCGTTTCCCACTCGAGATTCCCGGTCGCCTACGACCGTTTGGATGTGTACGAATGACCCAACAAAAGACGTTCTCTCCCAAGGCGTCCGATCTCACCCACGACTGGTGGGTGGTCGACGCCACCGACCTGCCGCTCGGCCGGCTCGCCTCCGAGGTGGCCAAGCTGATCCGCGGCAAGCACAAGCCGACCTTCGCCCCCCACCTCGACGGAGGCGACTACGTGATCGTGGTCAACGCCGAGAAGGTGGCGGTGACATCCGACAAGAGCCAGGAGAAGATCTACTACCGCCACTCCGGGTACCCGGGCGGTCTCAAGGAGGAGCGATTCGATGCCCTTCTCGCCCGACGGCCGGAGCAGATCATCGAGCGTGCGGTGAAGGGCATGCTTCCCAAGAACCGGCTCGGCCGCAAGATCGGCAAGAAGCTCAAGGTCTACGCCGGCCCGGATCACCCGCATGCCGCCCAGCAGCCGCAGCCCCGCGCCATTCCCGTTCGAAAGGCGGAGTCCTGATGTCGAAGCCACTCGTCCAAGCCACCGGTCGCCGCAAGGAATCCGTCGCCCGCGTGCGGTTGCGTGACGGCGCCGGTCAGGTCACCCTCAACGGCAAGGCCCTCGAGGCGTACTTCCCCACCATGGCCACCCGCCTCCGGGTGATGGAGCCTCTTCAGATCACCCAGACCCAGGGTCGCTACGACATCGATGCCACCCTCGAGGGTGGCGGCACCACGGGTCAGTCCGACGCATTGCGGCTGGGGATCGCACGGGCACTCATCGAGCTCGATCCCGAACTGCGCTCGGTCTTGAAGAAGGCCGGGCTGCTGCGCCGTGACGACCGTCAGGTGGAGCGCAAGAAGTACGGGCTCCGGAAGGCTCGGCGGGCTCCGCAGTACACCAAGCGCTGACGCGTCGGCCGATGTTGCGCGACGGCCGCCGGCTGTTCGGCACCGATGGAGTGCGCGGTGTGGCGAACACCGAGTTGACTCCCCAGTTTGCCCTCGATCTCGGGCGGGCGGCGGGGTCGTTGCTGTCGGCCGGACCGGTGGTGGTGGGACGTGACACCCGCCGTTCGGGCGAGATGCTGTCGATGGCGGTCCAGGCCGGGTTCAACGCCGCAGGCGTCGACACCGTCGACGTCGGGGTCCTCCCGTCCGGAGGCATCAGCCACCTCACCCGCGAATCCTCCGCGGAGATGGGGGTGGTGGTGTCTGCGTCTCACAACCCGGCCGCCGACAACGGGATCAAGTTCCTCGACAAGCTGGGCACCAAGCTGTCCGACGAGACCGAGGACAGGATCGAGGCGCGCCTCAGGGCGCCCGGCTCGGTGGTGATCCCGTACGGGCCGGGGGTGGGGACCCGTTTCCCCCGGACCGACGCCCTCGAGACGTACGTGGCCGACCTGGCCAAGGGCGCCACCTACACGTTTCGGGGGATCCGGGTGTTGCTGGACTGCGCCAACGGTGCGGCCTACCAGGCCGCACCGGCGCTGTTCCGCAAGCTGGGGACCGACGTCGAGGTGGTCAACGCCGAGCCGAACGGGATGAACATCAACGACGGCTGCGGCGCCACCCACCCCGAGCATGTGGCGTCGCTCGCCTCGGGCCGGGTCGGGCTGGCGTTCGACGGTGACGCCGACCGGCTGATCGCCACAGACGAGCGGGGCGGCATCGTGGACGGCGACCGGATCATGGCGATCGTGGCCAGGCACTGGAAGCGGGCTTCGAAGCTCAAGAACGACCTGGTCGTGACCACGGTGATGGCCAATCTCGGGTTCAAGAAGTCCATGGCCGAGGCCGGGATCGACGTGATCGAGACAAAGGTGGGCGACCGGTACGTGCTCGAGGCGATGCACTCGCACAAGGCGGTGCTGGGCGGCGAACAGTCCGGGCATGTCATCTTCCTCGATCGCGGGCGCACCGGCGACGGGCTGCTCACCGCCATCCGGCTGCTCGAGGTGGTTGCCGGGACGGGCCGGACGCTCGCCGAGCTGTCGGCCGAGGCGATGGTCACCTTCCCCCAGCGCCTCGTGAACGTGCGGGTCGCGTCGAAGGACGGGCTCGAAGGGGCGGAGGAGCTGTGGGCCGAGGTGGAGGCGGTCGAGGAGGAGATGGCGGGCAACGGCCGTGTGCTGATCCGCCCGTCCGGGACCGAGCCGGTGATCCGTGTCATGGTGGAGGCGGCTGGCGAAGACGACGCGGTGCGGTACGCTGAGCGTCTCGCCGCCATGGTCGAGTCGGCCATGGGCGGCGCCTGAAGCGGCGGCGACACGAGGAGGTCGATTCCCGAGCGAGCAACCTGCGACTGGACCATTCACAGACAGCGCCAGACCTCGCACTGCGGTGCGAGGTGACGAGGAGAGAGGTCATCGAAGCATTCGGCGGGTGCCTCTCCGGCCTTCCACGGTCGTGACGGGTGAGAGCAAATCCCGGGAGTGATCCCGGGGACAGAGGCTCACTCGAAGTGGGTGACCATCCCGGTCACGGTCCCGGTCGCGTACACAGCTTCCAGACGCCGACGGCGTCATGAACAGGAGGAGGGTGCTGTATGTGCGGCATCGTTGGCTATGTCGGGCCCAGGCAGGCGCTCGACGTGTTGATTCCCGGTCTCGAACGGCTCGAGTACCGCGGCTACGACTCGGCGGGCGTTGCCCTGCGCAACGACGACCGGCTCGAGATCGTCAAACGGGTCGGCCGGATGAGCGATCTCAACGCGGCCATCGCCGAGGCGGCGCCGAGTGGCGACATCGGCATCGGCCACACGCGGTGGGCGACCCACGGCGCCCCCAACACGGACAACGCCCATCCCCATCTCGACTGCACCGGGTCGCTGGCGCTGGTCCACAACGGCATCGTCGAGAACTGGGCCGAGCTGAAGGCGGGGCTGGTCGGGCGGGGGCACGCGTTCCACAGCGACACGGACACCGAGGTGGTGGCCCATCTGCTCGAGGAGCAGGCGGCGCTGTCGCTGGGTGATGCGGTCCGCCACGTCATGCGCGTGGCCGAAGGCGCGCTGGCCCTGGCGGTGATGAGGAAGGACGAGCCGGGCCTGATCGTCGGCGCCCGCCGTCACAGCCCGCTGGTGGTGGGACGGGGCGACGGCGAGAACTTCCTCGCATCCGACATCCCGGCGTTTCTCGACCACACCCGGCAGATGATCGTCATCGACGAGGACCGGGTGGTCGAGGTGCGGTCGGACTCGGTGGTGGTCACCGATCTCGACGGCAACCGGGTCGTGCCTGACGAGCGCATGGTGGAATGGGACCTGGCGGCTGCCGAGAAGGGCGGCTTTCCCACGTTCATGCTCAAGGAGATCCACGAGCAGCCCGAGGCGATCGCCGACACGCTGCGAGGGCGAGTCGAGAACTCGGAGCGGGTGGAACTGCGCGAGCTTCAGCTCCCCGACGAGGTCCTCCGCACGATCGACAAGGTGTTCGTGGTCGCCTGCGGCACGTCCTACCACGCCGCCATGATGGCGAAGTACGCGATCGAGCGGTGGACCAGGCTGCCCGTCGAGATCGACATCGCATCGGAGTTCCGATACCGCGACCCGGTGCTCGACGGCCGGAGCCTGGTGATCGGCATCAGCCAGTCCGGGGAGACCATCGACACGCTGGCGGCGGCTCGGTACGCCAAGGCTCAGGGGTCGACGCTCATCGGCGTGTCCAACGTGGTCGACTCGGCGCTGGCCCGCGAGGCCGACGCGGTTCTCTACACCCGTGCCGGACCCGAGATCGGGGTGGCCGCCACCAAGACGTTCACCACCCAGCTGGTGGCGATGCAGCTGCTCGGCCTGTACCTCGCCCAGGTGCGGGGAACGATGGATCCCGGAACGGTGGCCTACCACATCACCGAGCTGGAGGCGCTCCCTTCCAAGGTGAAACGGGCGATCGCCGGCGGGGCGGCCGTCGCCGAGATGACAGCCGCATGGGGCGATGTGAGGGATTTCTTCTTCCTCGGGCGGTCGGGGGACTTCCCGGTTGCCATGGAAGGCGCCCTGAAGCTGAAGGAGATCGCCTACGTGCGCGCCGAGGGCTACCCGGCCGGCGAGATGAAGCACGGGCCGATCGCCTTGATCGAGCCCGGTGTGGTGGTCGTCGGCGTGGCCACCGACACCCACATCCGCGCCAAGACGATGTCCAACATGCAGGAGATGAAGGCGCGGGGCGCCACCATCGTGATGGTGGTGGAGGAGGGGAACGAGGATGTCGGGGAGGTGGCCGACCACGTGATCGTGGTGCCAGACAGTCCCGACCTGCTGTGCACCGTCACCGCCACCGTGCCCCTCCAGCTGCTCGCCTATCACCTGGCCACCGCCAAGGGACTCGACGTCGACAAGCCGCGCAACCTCGCCAAGACGGTGACCGTGGAGTGAGTGTGCCGGGGCGGTGGGGGCTCTAGCCTCCCGTCCATGGAGATCATCGGTCTCGGCGTCGACCTGGCGGACATCGCCCGGGTCGAGCGCGTCTTCGAGAAGTACCCGCAGTTCATCGACCGGTGCTTCACCCCCCACGAGCGGGAGTACGCCCTCCGCTTCGCGCGCCCTGCCCGACGGCTGGCGGCCCGCTTCGCCGGGAAGGAGGCAGTCATGAAGTCGATGGGCACAGGATGGCGCCGCATACGGTGGACCGACATCGAGATCACCGGTGGCGGCAAGCCCACGGTTCGCCTGGAGGGCAATGCCGCCCGCCGGGCGGCGATGCTGGGCGTCACCGAGGTCCACGTCACCATCACCCACACGGACACCACGGCAATGGTGATGGCGGTCTCGGTCGGGCCGCACCGCCACGAGTGAGCCCTGCGGTGGGTGTCTGCGGCGCCGGGCCTCTCCGCCCGGCGGGCGGTGGCGCCGCCTCACGGCTCAGGGGAGGGACCGGGATGCCGCCCCGGCTCGTGTCGGCCCGGGGACGGCAGGGGGGAGCGGTGTCGTAGCATTCGGGGGTGGTCCCCGTGCTCACCGCAGCAGAGTCGGCCCGACTCGACGCCGAATCGCCCGTTCCGGTCGGTCAGCTGATGGACCGCGCCGGGCTGGCCGTGGCGCTGGAGGCGGTGGCGATGGGGATCGGCGCCGGTGACCGCGTGGTCGTCCTCGCCGGACCGGGAAACAACGGAGGCGACGGATACGTGGCGGCTCACTACCTGGCCCGTCGCGGGGTGAACGTGCGCGTCGAGTCGCTGGGCATGCCCAAGACCCTGGCCGCTGCCGACGCCGGTGCCCGGGCGGCCGCATCCGGCGTCGGCGTCTTCGACCTCGACCGTCCCCGGCCTGCGGATCTGGTCATCGATGCCGTGTTCGGGGGTGGGTCCCGCCACGGCCTCCCCGATCGGGTGCGGGAGTGGATGGAGGCGGCCGGCCGCGTTCTGGCCGTCGACATCCCGACCGGACTCGACCCCGACACCGGGTCGGTGGACGACCTCGCCTTCCGTGCCGAGCGCACGGTCACGTTCCACACACCGTTCCCCGGCCACTTTCTGGGGGTCGGTCCCGACCACACGGGGCGCCTGACTGTGGCCGACATCGGGCTTCAGGGGGGAGATCCAGTGCTCCGCGTTGTCGAGGCGCCGGACGCCCCCAGGCCGCCGAGGCTTCGAACGGCGCACAAGTGGTCGGCCGGGTCGGTGCTGGTGGTCGGCGGGGGAGAGGGGATGGTCGGGGCGGCGGTGATGGCGGCCCGTGCCGCCCTCCACTTCGGGGCCGGCGCCGTGGGACTGGCGACACCGCGGCCCGATCTGGCCCAGGTCCTGGCCCCCGAGATCCTGGCGTATCCGCTCGACGCCCTTCCTGACCGCTACGACGTGTGGGTGGTGGGGCCGGGCCTGGGTCTCGACAGGGGTGACCTGGTCGAGGCGGCCCTGCGCCGGGGCGGGCCCGTGGTTCTCGACGCAGACGCCCTCACGACCATCGACCGAACCCGTCTCGCCGAGCCCGGGGCACCACGGATCCTCACGCCTCACCTCGGCGAGTTCGCCCGCCTCTTCGGCCAGGAGGCTCCCTCCCCGGCCCGCCTGGCGGAAGTCGCAAACGAGGCGGGGTCGACGATCGTGTTGAAGGGGAACCCGACCATCGTCACGGATGGCTCGGTCCCGTGGCTCGTTCTGAGCAATGGACCGGAGCTGGCAACGATCGGGTCGGGAGACGTCCTGGCGGGGATGATCGCCGCGCTTGCCGCCCGTGGGCTCGACGCTCCGGACGCGGCGCGTTCGGCCGCCTACTGGCACGGCGTGGCGGCTGCCGAGCTCGCCCGAGATTGCACCGTCACCGCCGATGTGCTCGCCCGCCGTGTCGGACGGTTCGCCTGGGAGCGGTCGTGAGACCGTCGTGGGTCGAGGTAGACCTGGGTGCGATCGCCCACAACGTCGAGGCGTTCTCCCGCCTCGTCGCCCCGGCCCGTCTGTGCGCGGTGGTGAAGGCGGACGCCTACGGGCACGGTGACGTCCCGGTTGCCTCCGCGGCTCTCGACGCCGGCGCCGAGTGGCTGGCCGTCGCCCTGGTGGAAGAGGGCATCCGGCTGCGCGAGGCGGGCATCGAGGCCCCCATCCTGCTGCTGTCCGAGCCGGTCGTCGGGGACGCCGCCCTGGTGGTGGAGTGGGGGTTGACTCCCACCATCTACCGCCACGCCATGCTCGAGGCGTACGCCGAGGTGGCTCCGCCGGGGTCGCCCATCCACCTCAAGGTGGACACCGGCATGCATCGGGTGGGGGCGCCGCCGAATGTGGCGCGGAACCTCGCCCGCCAGGCGGGATCGCTCGGCGTGCGGGTGGAGGGGGCCTGGACTCACTTCGCGGTGGCCGAGGACGACGCAGAGTTCACGGCCGGGCAGGCCGCCGCATTCGCCCGGGCGGTCGACGGCCTCGACGTCGAGGTCCGCCACCTGGCCAACACCGCCGGGACGATCGGCCAGCCCGCGGCGCGGGCCGACATGGTGAGGGTCGGGCTCGGCATCTACGGTCTCTACCCGTCGCCCGCCCAGCGTCGCCTCGTCGATCTTCGACCGGCGATGTCGGTCCGCTCCGAGGTGTCCTATGTCAGGCGCCTGCCGGCGGGAAGCCGTCCGTCCTACGGCCGGGTGCGCCCGCTCGAACGCGACACGACCGTGGCGACGGTTCCGATCGGATACGCAGACGGCGTCCCCCGGCTGCTGTCGAGCACCGGCGGCGAGGTCCTCATCGGTGGTGTCCGCCGGCCGCTGGCAGGCACCGTGACCATGGATCAGATCGTGGTCGATTGCGGTGACGACGATGTGGTGATCGGCGACGAGGTGGTGTTGATCGGACGACAGGGCGGCGCCGAGATCGGGGCGGACGAGTGGGCCGAGCGAACGCACACCATCAGCTACGAGATCGTCTGCGGCATGGGCCCCCGCCTCCCCCGCCGCCACCTCGACTGACCATCTCTCCCCCGGAGGGCGGAGTCCCGGGGGCGAAGCCCCTCGGGAAGGGGGCGGGCGCGGGGGACCATCCGTGGTTGCGGCACTTCTAGGATCGCCCGATGAACGGCACCCTCACAGACGTCGCCGGGATCGAGGTGGGGCATTGGACCGACGCCGAGGCCCGCACCGGGTGCACGGTGGTCGTCCTCCCCGAGCCAAACGTCGCGGCGGTCGAGATCAGGGGAGGGGCTCCCGGGAGCCGGGAGACCGCCCTCCTCCAGCCGGGCATGAGGGTCGAACAGGTTCAGGCGATCCTCCTCACCGGGGGGAGCGCGTTCGGCCTCGCCGCCGCAGACGGGGTGGTCGCCGAGCTCGCCCGCCGCGGGCGGGGCCATCCGACCCCGGCCGGGCCCGTTCCGATCGTTCCCGCCGCGGTGATCTTCGACCTGCTCGAGGGCGACGGCTCGGTGCGCCCCGGACCGGATGAGGGGGCGAGCGCCCTTCGTGCGGCGACGTCCCGGCCGGTGGAGCAGGGGCGGGTGGGGGCGGGCACGGGGGCGTCGGTCGCCGGGTGGCGGGGGATGGACGGGCGCAGGCCCGGCGGCGTGGGCTCGGCGTCGGTGTCTCACGGCCCAGTGGTGGTGGGGGCGCTCGCCGTGGTCAACGCCGTCGGGGACGTGTTCTCGCTCGAGGGCGTGCCGCTCACGGGGGGCCCGCCGATCCCTGGCGCGCCCTCGATCCCTCAGGCTCCTATCGAGCACACCACGCTGTCGGTGGTCGCCACCAACGCCCGGCTGGGCCGCTCCGAGCTCACCCGTCTCGCCCTGCGCGGTCAGGACGCATATGCCGTCTGCATCCGCCCCACCCACACCCGCTTCGACGGGGACGCCTGTTTCGCCGTGTCGTGTGGCGATGTCCAGGCAGATGTCGAGACGGTGGCCGAGCTCGCATTCGCGGCCGTCGGACGGGCGATCGAGGCGGCGGTTGCGGCGAGGGCATAATGGGGTGGTCCGCCACCGCAGCCGCCCATGTCCCCCCTCGAAGAACTCACACTCGAAGCCGAGAACTGCACCGCCTGCCGGTTGGCGGAGACCAGGAACAACGTCGTCTTCGGGGTGGGCGCACCGGATGCCGACCTGATGTTCGTGGGAGAGGCGCCCGGCAAGAACGAGGATCTCCAGGGTGAGCCTTTCGTAGGGGCGGCGGGCCGGCTGCTCGACCAGTTGATGGCCGAGGTGGGGATCGACCGCCGCCGCAGCTACATCGGCAACGTCCTCAAGTGCCGGCCGCCGGGCAACCGCGACCCCCAGCAGGACGAGATCGAGGCGTGCAAGGGGTATCTGCGCCGCCAGATCGAGCTGATCGACCCGGTTGTCGTGGTCACGCTCGGGAACTTCGCCACCAAGCTGCTTCTGCGCACCGACACCGGCATCACCCGCCTGCGGGGACGCAGCTACCAGTGGTGGCGCTCGAAGACCCTCATTCCCACCTACCATCCGGCTGCAGCGCTCAGGGGCGGCGACAGGATCACGGACCTCATGAGAATCGACTTCGGATTGATGCGCAGCGCCCTCGACGCTGCTGCGGGGACCGCTCCCCCTCTTCCCATCGAGCGTTCCCCCGATCCCGAGTCCGGGACGGGGTCCCCCCACCAGCAGCTGGGCCTCTTCGGATGATCGAGATCACCTGTTCCACGGCCACGGACACCCGCGCCGCCGCCGGGCGGCTGGCGTCGTTGTGCCGGCCCGGCGACGTGATCATCCTGGTGGGTCGGCTGGGGGCGGGCAAGACCGTGTTCGTCGGCGGGCTGGCGGACGGGCTCGGCGTCGAAGAGCGCGTGGCCAGCCCCAGCTATGTCCTGATGCGCCGCTACGACTCGGGCTTCGTCCCGCTGATCCACGTGGACGTCTATCGGGTGGGGAGCCTGCTCGAATTCGAGGATCTCGAGGTGCTCGAGCTGGGCCGCGACGGGGTGGTGGTCATCGAGTGGGGCGAGGCGATCGCCTCCGAGCTTCCGCCCGACCGGCTGCGCGTCGAGTTCGACGTCAACGAAGACGAGTCGCGCACCATCCGTCTCGTGCCGCTCGGCCGGTGGGCGGAGCGCCCGCTCGAGCAGGTGAAGGGATGAGCGCCCTCAAGATCCTCGCGATCGACACGGCGACCCCGGCCTCGTCGGTTGCGCTCACCCGCGGTCGGGAGCTGGTGGCGTCGGCGTCCCGGGTGGACCGCACCGGGCACTCGTCGTTTCTCGTCCCGGCCATCGACTTCTGCTTCGACCAGGCGGGCTGGACGCCCTCCGACATCGACGCGGTCGTGGTGGACGTCGGTCCCGGTCTCTACACGGGCATCCGGGTCGGGCTCGCCACCGCCCAGGCGCTGGCGGCCGCCGTGGGGGTTCCGCTTGTGCCGGCCTCGTCGCTCGATGCGATCGCCGTTCGCGCCGCCACCGGGCGCAGGCACATCTGGTCGGTGGTCGACGTGCGCCGGGGCGAGTTCGCCGTCTCCTCGTACCGGCCGGTGCCCGGGGGCGTTGTGAAGGACGCCAGCCCCGAACTGGTGGCGCCCGACGAGTTCAAGGCGATGCTCGATTCCGACCCGAAGGACGTGCTGGTGGTGGGAGACACCCCCGCCCTTCCCGAGGGCACCCTGCGCGGATTGCACCGGGTGAAGGTGGGGCGACCCCGCTTTCCCGAGGCCGAGTCACTGGTCGAGGTGTCCGCGTCGCTCCTCGATCGCGACGACATCCCGCACCCCGACGAGATCCGCCCGCTCTACCTGCGCGAACCGGATGTTCAGATCAACCCGGCGGTGTTCGAGCCCGGTCCGTGGGCGGAGGAGGCGTGACGGTCATGCAGAGCGTCATTCGGCCGATGGCCCTCTCCGACCTGGCGGCGGCGGCACTCCTGGAGGCCCAGGTCTACTCCCAGCCCTGGAGCGAGGGCATGTTCCGCGACGAGGTGTCCCAGCCCCACCGGACCTATCTGGCGGCCGAGGTCGACGGCGCCCTCGCCGGCTACGGAGGCCTGATGGTGGTGGGCGAGGAGGCCCACATCACGACCGTGGTGGTGGACCCGGTGAGACGCGGCCACCGTCTGGGGACGAGGCTGATGCTCGGTCTGGTGGATGCAGCGCTCGGGGCGGGAGCGGAGTCCCTCACGCTGGAGGTCCGTGTGTCCAACGAGGCGGCCCAGGCCCTGTACCGCCGCTTCGGGATGGCTCCCGTCGGCGTGCGCAAGCAGTACTACCGGGACGAGGACGCGCTGATCATGTGGGTCCACGACATCAACGGCGACGAGTACCGGGAACGCCTCGCCGGCATCAGGAGCTCATTGTGACCTGCGAACCCAACGCACTGAGCATCGGGACGGGTCCGGCCGATCGCCGATGGCCGATCGCTGATCGCTCTCCGGGAGGCACCCCATGAACCCCACCGTGCTCGCCTTCGAGACGTCGTGCGACGAGACGGCCGTGGCCGTGGTGAGAGGTCGCGAGGTGCTCTCGAACGTGCTGTCGTCCCAGGTCGAACTGCACGCCCGGTTCGGCGGGGTGGTGCCCGAGGTGGCGGCGCGAGCCCATGTGGAGGCGATTCGCTCTCTCACACATCGGGCGCTCACCGATGCCGGAGTGCATCCGGACGACCTCGACGCGGTGGCCGCCACCGAGGGCCCCGGGCTGATCGGGGCGCTGCTGGTGGGCCACTCGTTCGCCAAGGCGACCGCCTGGGCCCGGCAGCTGCCGTTCGTCGGGATCGACCACATGGAGGGCCATCTCTTCTCCCCGCTGCTGGAGCACCCCGACTACCGGCCTCCGGCGGTGGTGCTGCTCGCATCCGGGGGGCACTCCCAGCTGGTGCACGTCGAGGAGTGGGGGACCTACCGGGTGCTGGGCGAGACGATCGACGATGCCGCCGGAGAGGCTTTCGACAAGCTGGCCAGAGTGATGGGGCTCGGATTCCCGGGCGGTCCGGCCATCGACGCCGCGTCCGAAGGCGGCAACCCGGACGCCGTCCGGTTCCCCCGGGCGCTTCCCGATCGCAGGCACGAGTTCTCCTTCTCCGGGTTGAAGACCTCGGTGATCACGTTCCTCGACAAGGCCCGGGCGTCGGGTGATCTGCCCCCGCTGGCCGACGTCGCCGCCTCGGTGCAGGAGGCGATCGTCGATGTGCTGGTGGCCAAGACCCTGAATGCCGCCGAGGACACCGGGGCGAGGGTCATCGGAGGTGGCGGCGGGGTGCTGGCGAACCGCCGTCTCCGCCGGCGATTGATGGACGAGGCGTCCGAGCGGGGGATCGAGGTCTACCTGCCCAGTCCCCAACTCGCCACAGACAACGGCGCCATGATCGGCGCCGCCGCCGTCCACTGGCTGGAGAGGGGAACCATCACCTCGTGGGAGTCCACGGTCGACGCCGGCCGCCGGCTCGGCTGAGGGCCGGCGCGAGGCCGGACGTCCCGGATATGCCCGCCCGCCTCTCGTGTAGCGTTCGCGCGACGGGACCACCAGGTTGAGCAGCCAACACCACCAGGGGCGGCGCTATCTCGCCCTCGCATCCCTCGGGGCGCTCGGGGTCGTCTACGGCGACATCGGCACCAGCCCCCTGTACGCATTTCGTGAGTCGTTCCATGCCGGGGAACTGGCGGTGGTCGAGGACAACGTGCTGGGGATCCTGTCCACGATGCTGTGGGCCCTGATCATCGTGGTGACCGTCAAGTATCTCGTGTTCGTGATGCGCGCCGACAACCACGGCGAGGGCGGCATCCTGGCGCTCACCGCTCTCGTGTCTCCCACCAGCCGCTTCGGGACGGCTGCCAGGACCTCGGCGTTGGTCATGCTGGGACTGTTCGGCACCGCCCTGCTGTACGGCGACGGGATGATCACGCCGGCCATCTCGGTGCTGTCGGCGGTGGAGGGCATCGAGGTGGCCGCGCCGTCCCTCCAGCCGTTCGTCGTGCCGGTCGCCGTGGTCATCCTGGTGGTGCTCTTCTCGTTCCAGCATCGCGGCACGTCGCTCATCGGACGGTTGTTCGGTCCGGTGATGGTGGTGTGGTTCGCGGTGTTGACGGTTCTCGGGCTTGCCCGCGTCATCGCCGACGTCACCGTGCTGCGGGCGTTCGACCCCACCCGGGCGGTGGCGTTCTTCGTCGGCCAACCGCGGTCGGGGTTCTTCGCCCTGGGGGCGGTGTTCCTGGTGGTCACGGGTGCAGAGGCCCTGTACGCCGACATGGGGCACTTCGGCAAGCGCCCGATCCGCCTGGGCTGGTTCGCGGTGGTGATGCCGGCGCTGATGGTCAACTACCTGGGTCAGGGGGCGCTGCTGCTCTCCGAGCCCGAGGCGATAGACAGTCCGTTCTTTCGCCTGTCTCCCGACTGGCTGCTGGTCCCGATGATCGTGCTCGCAACCGCCGCCACCGTGATCGCCTCCCAGGCGTTGATCACCGGGGCGTTCTCGCTGACGATGCAGGCGGTTCAGCTCGGCTTCCTGCCCCGGCTGAAGATCGATCACACCTCGGCCCGGGAGTTCGGTCAGGTCTACATCGGCTCGGTCAACTACGCGCTGATGGTGGCGTGCGTGGCGTTGGTGGTGGGCTTCCGGTCCTCGTCGAACCTGGCGGGCGCCTACGGCATCGCCGTGACGACCACCATGGTGATCACGACGGTGCTCTTGTATCGCGTGATCGTGAGGCGGTGGAGGTGGCCTCGGTTCGTCGCGGTGGCGCTGGTGGCGGTGTTCCTGGCGGTGGACCTGGCGTTCTTCGCCGCCAACATCGTCAAGATCCCGGCGGGGGGCTGGGTCCCGCTGGTGATCGCCGCCGCCGTGTTCGCAGTGATGCTGGTGTGGAGGGACGGCCGCACCAAGCTCGGAGTCAGGCTGCGAGAGCACGACCCCCTGCCGGTCGAGCGGTTCATCGGCTCCCTGGCGGCCCACCCTCAGCTGAGGGTGCCCGGCACTGCCGTCTACCTGGCGCGCGACGTCGGGTCGGCGCCTCCGGCGCTGCTGCGCAACCTGCGCGCCAACGAGGTCATCCACGAGACGGTGGTGATGGTGGAAGTGCGCAGCGCCGACGAGCCGAGGGTCCAGACCGCCGGCCGGTCAGAGGTCCACGACCTGGGGGGCGGGTTCTTCCAGATCCGTCTCACCTACGGGTTCATGGAGCAGCCGGACGTCCCCGGTGCCCTGGCGAAGATCGTCACGCACGGATTCGGCTTCGATCCGGACGATGCCGTCTACTTCATAGGCCGGGAGACGGTGCTGCCGAGCGGGCGGGGCTGGCGGCGGCTGCCCTCGATGATGTACCGGGTGCTCCATCGCAATGCCACCGGGTCGAGCGCCTATTTCCAGCTCCCCCCCGAGCGGGTCTTCGAGGTCGGCATGCAGGTGACCGTGTAGCGCCCACGGCTCGCCGGGAGGGGTCAGCGGGCGGCGGCCTGGGCGGTCTCGATGATCCGGAATGCCTCCTCGGCCGGTCGCCATCCCAGGGCCGCCGTCTTCTTCTCCTCCAGGTCCTTGTAGACGCTGAAGAAGTGCTCGAGTTCCTTCAGCAGGTGGGCAGGGACGTCCTCGAGCTCCCGGGCGCCGGCCCACACCGGATCGCCCAGCGGGACGCCCAGCACCTTGTGGTCGGCGTCGCCCTGGTCTTCCATCAGGAACAGCCCGATCGGCCGGATCCGGATCCGACAGCCCGGGAACGTGGGCTCGGAGACGAGGGCGAGGGCGTCGAGCGGGTCGCCGTCTTCGGCCAGCGTGTGGGGGAAGAACCCGTAGTCGGCCGGGTAGCGGGTGGCGGTGAACAGCATGCGGTCGAGGAAGATCTCGCCGGTCTCGTGATCCATCTCGTACTTGTTGCGGCTCCCCCTGGGAATCTCCACGATCATGGTGACGACGTCCATGCACAGGACGCTACTCGGGCCTGCGCTCACGTCCCACGTCTCACGTCCCACGTCTCACGTCTCACGTCTCACGTATCACGTCTCAGGCGTTCGGCATACGTGAGACGGGCGGTGCCGGCGCCCATCCGCACTCACCAGTCGATCAGGTCGGGGTGCTCCAGCAGCCGGCGCAGTGTGGCGCCGAAGCGGGCGGCAGGGGCACCGTCGACCACCCGGTGGTCGATCTGCGCGGCCAGGTCGAGGATCCGCCTGACCTCCATCCGGCCGTCGACCACCCACGGGCGTTCGGTCACCCCACCGACGGTCACCGAGATGCTGGCGACGGTGGGCAATCCGAACCCGAAGCCGTTGCCGCCGAGCATCATTCCGATCGAGGAAACCGACACCGTCCCGATCCCCTGCCGCACCCTGGTCGAGCGACGGGCGACGGAGTAGCCCAGCCCCACCAGCCCGGGGACCCAGGCGAGGATCCGGCCCCACCCCATCACGAGGCGCCCGTTGTGCCCGGTGGACGGGTTGGCCTCCACCTCCCGGAGCTCGTGGGTGAGGTCTTTGACGGTGCGGGTGTCTGTATCGCGCAGCGGGTGGGCGAGCGGGAAGACCCCGTCCGGCCCATCGATCTCCACCATGGTGGTGATGTCGACGTGGCGGTGCATGACGAGCCGGCCGAACCAGTCGCGGTAGGCGTGGACTTCGGGATGGGCTGCCACCGCCCGTCCGACACAGGCGATGATGAAGGCGGTGGGGGACACGTCGTCGGCCTTGCACCGTTCCCACCCCTCGGTGACGTCGATCTGGGTCAGCGCCGTCATGGGCGACGACCTGTGCCCCACCCGCAACGCTCCCAGCACCCATCTGCGAGTCACCGGGAACCGAACTCGAGTGATCTCGCGCATCCGACAAGCGTGCTGATCGCCCAACGACGGGAACAGGGCCGAAGCGCCCGATGGTGCACGGCGCGTTGCACGTCCCACGTCGCACGTGGTCCGGCCGGCCGCCGAGCGCCGATCGTTGAACGCTCGATGGCCGATTGCCGACACCTGATGCCGGATTGCCGAGGCCGGCGCCGCCGGGTTCCTGTCCGATCGCCGGTACCCGACCGGTGCCCTGGCGTGCGATATCCTTGGCCGATGGTCGGCTATGACTCGCAGACCGCCCTCGTGGTGGTCGACGTGCAGAACGACTTTGCCGACGTCCACGGCGGCCTCTCCGTGAGCGACGGCGCTGCCGTTGTGCCGGTGATCAACGAGGAGATCAGGCGTGTCCGAGAGGCCGGCGCCCGGTTGGTCTACACGGCCGATTGGCATCCCGAGACGACCCCCCACTTCGCCAAGGATGGTGGGATCTGGCCGGTCCACTGCGTCGCAGACACCTGGGGCTCCGAATTCCACCCCGATCTCGTGGTCGATGGGCCCATCATCCGGAAGGGCTCAAACGGCGAGGACGGGTACTCGGGGTTCACGATGCGCGACCCGGAGACGGGAGAGACGAGGCCGACCGAACTCAGCAGCCTGCTTCGCGAATGGGGGGTGAGCAGGATCGTGGTCGCCGGACTTGCCACCGACTACTGCGTCAAGGAGACAGCCCTCGACGGCCTCGCGGAAGGCTTCGAGGTCGTCGTGCTCGAGTCTGCGATCCGATCGGTCGACCTCGAGGAGGGCGACGGTGGTCGGGCCCTCGCCGAGGTGACCGAGGCCGGTGGCCGCATCGGCTAGGAAGCCCTCCGGCTCCTGGCTCTCCCTCGAAGGCCGGATCGACGCCGCAGGTCCCGGCACCGATCGTCGCCGTCGGCGGCCACTCACCCGCCGCCGACGAACTGCGCAGACGCTTCGTCAGGGGAACGAGATCTCTCGGATCGGTGGCGGCGTGTTGCGGCTCTTGGTGATTCGGATCGCACCGTCGATGATGACGCCGGCGACCGCGGGGGTGTCGCCGATCGCCAGGGCGTCCATGGCGTCGCCGGCCTGCGAGCCCAGGGGCGCGTCGAGGATGACCAGATCCGCCGGGCGTCCGGTGCCGATCCGGCCCTCCTCCAGATGGTGGAGGTCGGCGACGTTGCCGGTGGCCATGGCCACCGCCGC
>DATCZS010000015.1:0-10134 GCA_036525795.1 Acidimicrobiia bacterium
TGTCGATCACCTTGACGCCCGAGAAGGGTGGGGGGTGGGCGGCGGTCCACTCGTCGATCAGCTCGTCGATGACCGGATAGAGACGGTCTTCGGGAGGATCCCATGGCTTCAGCAGGTAGTGGTCGAGGGCGATGTCGTTGATGGCGGTGATGGCGGCCTCGGTGTCGGCGTACGCGGTGAGGAGCACGGTCTTCGCGTCGGGGAAGGTCTCCTTGGCCCGGGTGAGGAACTCGGTCCCGGTCATCTCCGGCATGCGCTGGTCCGCCACCAGCACCGCCACGGTGTCGCCCCGCGCCTGGAGATCGCGCAGCACATCGAGTCCCTCGGCTCCCGATGCCGCGCGCAGAATGCGGTGCTCCTTGCCGTAGCGGGCCCGCAGATCGCGGGCGACGGCGGCGAGCACCTGGGGATCGTCGTCGACGCTGAGGATTGCCGTCTTGCTCACACGGCGAGTCTGGCACGGCGCTCCGTCCTTCGTCGACCGAAGCGGGAGACGGGGCTCTCCGACCCCATCCTGGGCCCGGACCATGTTCAGAGGGCACCGCTATGGTTGGATCCTGCGAGACGGAGGCCCCTGCCTGTGCAGTGCCACGCGTGTTCCACCATCAACCCCGAGGGCGCGGCCTTCTGCATGAAGTGCGGGAGCGCCCTCGCCGCGTCGTGTGTGGCGTGCGGGTCCGAACTTCCGCACGGAGCGGCCTTCTGCATGAAGTGCGGGCATCGGGTGGGGGAGCCGATTGAGCAACCGGCTGTCGAACCGACCGCCGAGCCCGAAATCCCCTCCGACACCACGGGGGATGCCGTTCGCCGGTTCGTGCCGCCTGAGTTGATGCGCAAGCTCGAGGCGGCCGCCAACGCAGGCGCCATGCTGGGCGAGCGTCGCACCGTCACGATGCTGTTCTGCGATGTGCAGGGCTCGACAACCGCCGCCGAGCGACTCGACCCCGAGGAGTGGGCCGAGATCATGAACGGCGCATTCGAACACCTCATCGCCCCGGTCTACCGGTACGAGGGAACGCTGGCTCGATTGATGGGCGACGCCATCCTCGCCTTCTTCGGAGCGCCGATCGCCCACGAGGACGACCCGGAACGGGCCGTGCGGGCCGGTCTCGAGATTCTGGCGTCGATAGCGCCGTATCGGCAGGAGGTCACTCGGCGCTGGGGTGTCGAGTTCGATGTGCGGGTGGGGATCAACACCGGCTTGGTCGTCGTCGGCGCCGTGGGGTCCGACCTGCGGGTCGAATACACCGCCATGGGGGACGCGGTGAACGTGGCGGCCCGGATGGAACAGACCGCTGCTCCCGGCACCGTCCAGGTCTCCGACGCCACCAAGCGCCTGATCCCGCGCCTGTTCGAGTTCGAGTCGCTCGGTCCGATCGACGTCAAGGGGCGATCGGAGCCGGTCGAGGCCCATCGGGTGCTCAAGGCCGTTCCCCGCCCGGCATCGATTCGCGGCATCGAGGGCCTCCACGCTCCGATGATCGGGAGAGCGGCCGAACTCGCCGTTCTTCGAGAGTCGTTGGATTGTGTGACCAAGGGCCAGGGTCGGATCGTGTCGGTGATGGGCGAAGCCGGACTGGGAAAGTCCCGCCTCGTGGCCGAGATGAGAGAGGAACTGGATCGGGCCGGGCGGCTCGAGCATCTCACCTGGGCAGAAGGCCGGGCGCTCTCGTACGAGACGGCCGTTCCATTCGCGCCGGCGTCGCGACTGCTGCGGAGCCTCCTGAGGGTCGCGGAGGATGCGACCCCCGAACAGCTCTGGCGGTCGATCGAGACCTCGGTATCGACGCTGTACCCGACACGGGTGGCCGACATCGCTCCGTTCATCGGTTCCGTCCTCGGGGCGGCCGTTCCCGGCGAACACCAGGCGCGCGTGGCCTATCTTCCTCCCGCCCAGCTCCGGTCCGAAGCGTTCCGATCGATCATCGAGTTGATCGAGGCGAGTGCCGTCGAGAACCCGGTCGTGATGGTCATGGAGGACCTCCACTGGGCCGATTCGGCCAGTATCGACCTCGCCACCGAGTTCCTGTCCCTGTCAGAGCGGGCTCCCGTCGGTGTGATTCTCATCTTCCGGCCGCGTCGTGCCGAGCCCTCCTGGGCGGTACACGAGGCCGCCGCCCGCGATCATGCCCACTCATACAAGGCGATCGAGTTGAGCCCTCTCGAATCGGGCGAATCGCGGGCGCTGGTGTCGGCTCTGCTCAACGTCGATGGACTCCCGCATCGCGTGCGCGAGTCGGTGCTCGCCAAGTCGGAGGGCAACCCCTTCTTCCTGGAGGAGGTGATTCGTTCGATGATCGACCAGGGTCTGGTGTTCCACCGGGACGACCGGTGGGTGGCGTCGTCCGATCTCGTGGATGTGGCCGTGCCGGACACCCTGGCGGCGGTGATCGTGACCCGGCTGGATCGTCTCGACGATGGCCCGAGGAGCGTCGTACAGGCGGCGAGCATCCTGGGAAGAGAGTTTCGATACGACGAGCTGGCTGCAGTGCTTCAGGACATGACGGGCGTCGACGATGCTCTCGTGCTCCTGCAGCGAAGGGACATCTTGCGCGAGGTGTCTCGTCTTCCGAAGCGGGTGTATCGCTTCAAGCACGTGTTGATGCAGGAGACGGTGTATTCCACCGTGCTCCTCCGGAGAAGGACGGAGATGCACGCCGCGATCGGGGCGTTCCTGCAGCGTGTCCAGCCGGATCGGGTGGAGGACATCGCCGACCACTTCCTGGCCGCCCGCCTGCCGGACGAGGCCCTGCCCTACGTTGTTCGCGCCGGATCCAAGGCGCTGGGCGCCTACGCCTTGCCCGAGGCACTCCTCCGGCTCGAACGGGCCCTCGAGATCCTCGACACGGCTCAGGTTCGGGATCTTCCACTGCTGCGCGAGGTGCTCGAAGGTCTCGGTCGCGCCCGGGAGATGCGCTTCGACTTCGGCGGCGCATCGGAGGCCTATGCCCGGCTGCGGGAGGAAGGAGAGCGTGCCGGCGACGCGGCGATGACGATCTCCGGCACGAACAAGATGGCGTTGGTGTCGGGAATGATGCTCGGCTCCCGTGAGGCTGCGCTGGCGGACCTGGCGTCGGCCGAAGCCGCTGCCCGCGCCTCTGCTGACGACGCCGGGCTGGCCGAGGCCTGCATGTATCAGTGCTACCTCAGGACCTCCGTGGCCGAGTTCGACGAGGTGGAGTACTACATGGGCGAGGTGGCCCGGCTGGGCGAGGGACTCGAAGACGACAACACCCGGCTGTTCGGCTTGGTGCACCTGGCCAACACGCTCATGCTGTCTCTCAAGGCCGACGAAGCGGTGGAGAAGGGCCGCGCCGCCCTGGCAGAAGCCGAAAAGGCGGGTCACCTGAAGTATCAGGCGGAGGTCCTCGTCGAGGCGCTCGCGTTCGCCCACCTGCAACGGGGCGAGGTCGACGAGGCCCTCCGATGCGTCGAACGGGGGATGGAGATCGCAGTGAAGATCGGTGACCACGCGTCAGAGGTGTTTGCCGCCGTGGTCCAGGGTCAGGTGGCGATGCGCCAGGGACACTTCGAGGATGCACTGGCGTTGTTCGGGAGGGCGGCGGATGCGGCGCAGGCGTCCGGGCTCCCGCCTTTCATCGCTCTCGGGCGGTGCGTCTCGGGCACCTGCTACCAGCAGATCGGAGGTCCGTTCAAGGAGCGGGCGGATGCCATCCATCTCGAGTCCCTCGAGACGACGGAGGGCATGATGGGTGATTGGATGGGGGCGTGGATCTGGTCCGAGATCGGTCACTGTCTTCTCGCCGCCGGCGAGGTCGACAGGGCCGAGCAACTGTTCAGGATGGCGATCGATCGTCAGACGATGATGGTGTTGTGGAATCGGCCGGCGGCGCTTCAAGGCCTGTGCGAGGTGGCGATCGCCCGCGGTGATCTCGCCGCGGCGAGAGAGATGCTGCGGGAACTGGACGGATACGTGTCCGAGAACTCGATGGCGAACTACCGCGCTCCGGTCTTGATGGCGCAGGCCCGACTCGCCCAGGCCGAAGGCGACCACGAGGCGGCGCTCGACGCCTTCGAACGATGCCGGATATCGGTCGGACAGAACGGATACCATCGTTCGGTGATCGATGTGCTGATCGCCGAAGTGCGATTGCTGAGGGAGTTGAACGACGACATGCGGCTGGGCGAGAAGGTGGCCGAGATCGAGCGTGTGGTCGGCCAGATCATGGGCGGCTTGCGCGACGAAACGATCCGGTCGGCGTTCAGCGCGTCGATCGTCGAGATGCTCGAACCGGCATCCGGTGTCTGACAACGGCTTCGAATTCGTCTTCCTGGCCGATACCCAGCTCGGCTGCTACGCCACGTTCTCCGGGTTCGACCTGGCTGAGGTGGAGGAGTACGCCGCCAGGGGCATGGTGGTCGAGCCGGTTCCTCGGGTCGAGGGCTTCGAATGGGACGCCCGCCAGTACCGGCGTGCGGTCGAGATCATCAATCAACGCACGCCTCGGTTCGTGGTCATCGGGGGCGACCTGATCGACGACGCCAACAGCGAGGATCAGACCGACGAGTTCCTCGCCATCACCGCAACGATCGACGACGAGATCCCGGTCCGTTGGGTGCCGGGCAACCACGACATCGCCTACGACGCAGTGGTGCCCACCCGGGAGTCGATCGAAGCGTATCGGGAGGTGTTCGGCGACGACTACTACTCGTTTCGATTCGAGGGGGCGCTGTTCGTCGCCCTCAACACGACCGTCATCGACCACCCGGAGGAGGTACCGGAGGAGTGGGAGCGCCAGTTCGCGTTCCTCACAGACGAGTTGGAGACGGCACGCCGCGTCGGGGTCGACCACATCGTGTTGCTCGGCCACCATCCGCTCTTCCTGGAACGAGCCGACGAAGCGGACACCTACTGGAACCTTCCCCTGGAGCGCCGTTCCCAGATCCTCGAATTGATCCACGCTGCGGGGGTGCGCATCGGTTTCGCCGGCCACTGGCACCGGAACTCGATCGGATTCGACGGGGACTTCGTCCAGGTGACGTCAGGGCCGGTGGGGTACCCGCTGGGGCTGGATCCGTCGGGATACCGGATGGTGGCGGTCGGTCGAGAGGGAATCGACCATGAGTACCGAGCGCTCGAAGATGGCTGAGCCCGCTGCTGCGCGGCGGTCGCTCCTGCAAGCCATTGCCGCCATGGCGGCAGGCGCCGACGAGGTCGACGAGCGTCGGCTTCGGCGCACCCTGCTCTTCATGCTTGCCGGCTTCTCGTCGGTGGCCGGGATCGTGTGGGGCTCGATCTACCTCGTCTTTGGCGAGTGGCAGGCGGCCGTGCTGCCGTTCGCCTACACGGCCCTGTCGGCTCCTTCACTGGTCCTGGGCCGGCGCATACAGCAACTCGAGAGGCTGATCTGGTCTCAGCTCGTGCTGATCACCGCCATCCCTTTCCTGCTGGCGTGGGTACTGGGAGGCTTCGTGGGGTCCGGTGCGGTCATCCTCTGGGCGCTGCTCGGACCGGTCGGGGCGTTTCTGATCTCGGGTCGCAGCAGGGCGAAAGCGTGGCTCTACGTCTATCTGGCACTGGTGCTCTTGTTGTGGCTCTTGGCACCCCAGGTCACCCCGGCGAACGACCTCCCCAGCTGGGTGATCCTTGCATTCTTCGTGCTGAACGTCGGTTCGGTGTCCGCGATCGCGTTCGGTCTCCTCTACCACTTCGTGGGTGAGAACCGCCGGGTCCTGGAGCTGTTGCGGCTGGAGAAGGACAAGTCGGAGCGCCTCCTGCTCAACATCCTCCCCAAAGAGGTGGCGGACGTGCTGCGAGATGAGGGTCAGACGATCGCCGAGAAGTTCGATGACGTCAGCATCCTCTTTGCCGACGTGGTCGGATTCACGCCCATGTCCGAGTCGATGCCGGCAGAGGACGTTGTCAGGCTGCTCAACACGCTCTACTCCCGGTTCGACGAGCTGGTGGAGCACTACGGGGTGGAGAAGATCCGAACCATCGGTGACAACTACATGGTGGTGGCTGGGGCGCCGCGGCGGAGACCCAACCACGCTCACGCCCTCGCCTCCATGGCGCTCGACATGATGGGCTTCCTCGACGACTTCGTCGCCCCGAACGGAAGCCGGTTGCAGTTCCGGATCGGGATCAACTCGGGCCCGGTGGTAGCGGGAGTGATCGGAACCGCCAAGTTCCAGTACGACGTGTGGGGGGATGCGGTGAATCTGGCCAGCCGAATGGAGTCACATGGCGTCCCCGGCAGAATCCAAATAGGGCCCACCACCTACGAGATGATCCGAGACGACTTCCACTGCGTTGCCCGCGGCACCATAGACGTCAAGGGGAAGGGTGAGGTCCCCACCTGGTTCGTCGAGGATGGCAACAACGTCCAACGTTGAACGGGAGTGCTGAGCGTCCGGGCGGGAACCATTTGTCACCCGGTGGCGTCATACCCAGCATGAACGCTTCGCTCCCCGTCCTCCTTCTCAGCGGTGCCGGCATCGTCATCGCCGTGCTCGGTCTCTTCGCCGCCGGTGACATCGCGATCGTGGCAGTCGGCCTCGGCTCCATCTTCGCCGCAGGCGTGTTGCACGTGGCCGAACTGGCCGTGCGGTCCCGGCGCCACGATTCGTCCCCCGCCAGGCCGGAGGACGATCACCTCATCTGAACGTCGTGCCGTCTTCCGCCTTCTGCCGCAGGATGGCGGCGGGTTCGAAGCGGGGGCCGAAGCGCTCGGCGTACCGCTCGAGATCGGCTACGACCTTGTCGGCGCCGACCTGATCGACCCAGAAGAACGGCCCGCCCCGGAAAGGTGGGAAGCCGAGTCCCATCACCGCGCCGATGTCGCCGTCACGGGCGGAACGAAGGATCCCCTCTTCCAGGCATCTCGCCGCCTCGTTGATCATCTGTAGCGAGATGCGGGTGGCGATCTCCTCCCTCGCGATCTCCTTTCGCGGCCCCAGTCCCAGCGCCCGGTAGACGCTCTCGTCCGGTCCACCCCGCGTGCCCGACTCGTCGTAGGAGTAGAACCCGCGACCGTTCTTGCGGCCCTTGCGGTCGTCGGTCACCAGTCCGGCCATCACCTCCGGCCCCTTCATCCGGTCGCCAAACGCCTCGATCATGATCCCCGACACCTTGGCGCCGACGTCGATCCCCACCTCGTCGGCCAGCAGAAGCGGGCCGACGGGGAATCCCCATGCCTCCATGGTCTTGTCGATCGCCTCGATCGACGCACCCTCGTCCAGCAGGAAGAGCGCTTCGTTGGAGTACGGGCCGATGATCCGCGAGGTGTAGAAGCCGGTGCCGTCGTTGACCACGATCACCGTCTTGCCCTGGCGCTTGCCGAATGCGACGGCGGTGGCCAGGGCCTGATCCGAGGTGTGTTCGGTGACGATGATCTCGAGGAGCGGCATCTTCTCGACCGGAGAGAAGTAGTGCATCCCCAGCACGGTTTCGGGATGCCGCGACGCCTCGGCGATCCTGGTGATGGGGATGGTCGATGTGTTGGATGCGAACACGACATCGTCTGCAACGATGTCCTCCACCTCGCCCAGGATCGAGCGCTTCAGTTCGAGATCCTCGAACACCGCCTCGATCACCAGGTCGGCGTCGTCGAACCCGCGCCACCTCGTGTCGCCGGTGACCTGTCTCATCACCTTCTCGCCTTCGAAAGGCGACATGCGCCGCTTCTTGACCCTGTCCGCGACGAATCTCGCGACATACCCGAGCGCCCGGCCGACGCCGGCGTCGTCGACCTCCTTCACCCGGACAGCGGCACCGGCTCTCATCGCGGATACGGCGGCGATGCCGCCGCCCATCAACCCGCCGCCGAGCACGGCAACCTTGTCGACGCGCCGGGGTTCGACCTCCGCAGGCACCCAGGTCTCCTTGCCCATCTCCCGGGAGGCAAAGAAGATCGAGCGCAGGGCGAGCGACTCCGGGGTGACCACCAGTTCCGAGAAGAAGCGGGCTTCGGCGGCGAGCCCTGCCGTGACTCCCTGTTCGGTCCCGATCCTGACCGCCTCGAGGGCCCGCTCCGGGGCGGGATAGTTGCCCTTGGTCTCGGCCAGCATCCGCTGGCGAGCCTGCTTGAACAGGAGGTTTCTCCCCACGGGTGTCGTCTCGAGCGCGAGTTCCTGCAGTCCGGCGGCCGAGGCCAGCTTGCGTTCGCGTTTGGCCGGAGGAGCGCCGATCGCCTCGAGCGCTCGGGTGCGGGCGACTTCGAACAGCAGAGACGGCGGGACGACCTCATCGACCAGGCCCAGTTTCTTCGCCTTTCGGGCCGCCGCCGGCCGACCGCCGAGGATCATGTCGAGGGCGGCGGCGATCCCGATCAGCCGGGGCAGGCGCTGGGTTGCGCCTCCGGCCGGCAACACACCGAGCTGCACCTCGGGCTGGCCGAGCTGGGTTCGGGTGTCGTCGGTGCAGATTCGCATCGAGGCGCACAGCGCCAGCTCGAGGCCTCCCCCCAGCGCCGCACCGGAGATTGCGGCCACCACCGGCTTTCCCAGCTCGGTGTGGAGCCGCTCCAGTCGATTCAGCATCTCCTGGCCTTCGAGGACCGCCCGCTCGGTGGCAGAGGCATCGTTGAGCTCGGAGAACCAGCGGATGTCGGCTCCGACCAGGAAGTCCTTCTTGGCAGAGGCCAGGACGACCGCCGAGATCGAGTCATCGGTCTCGAGCCGGCCGATGACCGCCTCCATGTCCTCGAAGATCGCGGGTCCGAGCGTGTTGATCGGCTCGCCCTGGCGGTCCATGGTCACCGTCGCAACACCGGTGTCGTCGACGTCGAGACGGAAGTGTGTCAGTTCGGTCATGGTCATCGCTCCAGCACAACGGCGGCACCGAGGCCTCCGGCGGCACATTGGGTGACCAGCGCGGTCCCCCGGTCACGGCGGACGAGTTCGTTGGCCATCGTGATCAGCTGGCGGGCACCGGTGGCAGCAAAGGGATGGCCGAGGCTGATGGAACCGCCGTACAGGTTCAGCGTGGCGGGGTCGATCTCACCGATCGGCTCGTCGCGCCCGAGGTGCTCCCGGGCGAAATCGGCCGAGGCGAATGCCCGAAGCACTGCCAGCACCTGGGCGGCGAATGCCTCGTGGATGTCGATGACGTCCATGTCGGAGAGGGTGAGGCCGGCCCGGTCCAGGGCGATCGGGGCGGCGAACGCCGGTCCGATCAGGAGCTGCCAGTTGGGGTCGACCGCTGCGAAGCCCCACGACCGGATGAAGGCCTTGGGTGTGTAGCCGAGCCGCTCCGCGGTCTTTTCCTCCATCAGCAGGATGGCCGATGCGCCATCGGTGAGCGGCGAGGCGTTGCCCGCGGTCACGGTGCCGTAGCTGCGGTCGAATACGGGCTTGAGCCCGGCAAGCTTCTCGAGGGTGGTGTCCGCCCGGGGGATGGTGTCGCGGTCGACGAAGGTCTCGTAGCGGGGAGGGACATGGAAGGTCATCACCTCGTCGTCGTAGATTCCCTTTTCCCACGCCTCGATGGCTTTGCGGTGCGACTCCAGTGCGAAGGCGTCCTGTTCCTCGCGCCCGATGCCCCACATCTTGGCCATCTTCTCGGCGCCGTCGCCCATGCTGGCTCCGGTCGAGCGGTCGGCGATGGCGGGCGGCTGGGGCGCCAGGTCCTTGGGCCTGAGCTCGGCGAACGCCCGGAGACGGGAGGGCAGGTCTTTGGCGGCCTGCGCCTTCATCATCACGTCGACGAACTCGTCGCTGAACAGCACCGGAGGATGCGAGAGCGAGTCGGCCCCGCCTGCTACGACGATGTCGGCGTCTCCGAGGAGGATCGAGGTGGCCCCGTCCACCACGGCCTGGGTGCTGGTGGCGCAGGCCCTGGTCACCGAGTAGGCGTCGGTGGTGTCCGGGAGAGGGGTCGAGAGGACGATCTCCCGGGCGATGTTGGGCGCGGTGACATCTGTGACGACGTTGCCGAACACCACTCGGTCGACCCGTTCCGGGGTGGAGCGCTGCAGCAGTTCGGCAACGGCCGCCGCCCCCAGGTCGAGTGTCGACGCCCGGGCGAGGCCGGATCCGGACTTGGCGAACGGGGTGCGGAGCCCGTCGACGATGGCAACCCGGCGCCCGTCGACGACTCCCGGCCGCTTCTTGGCCATGGGACTCCTCTTTGATCAGTTGCTCAAAGTCTGGCACATTCGGCGACCGGTGCGT
>DATCZS010000016.1:0-21215 GCA_036525795.1 Acidimicrobiia bacterium
GTTCTGGCTCGACCGCCGGCCCCGTCCGATCCACAGGCTGGCGGCGACCCGTCGCACAGACACTCCCGAGCGACGCGCCCATCTGTGGCAGTGGGTGAGCGAGGCGGCTGGAATCGCCGCCTGAACCGGATCAGTCCTCGGGCGGGTGGATCACCACCACCGGTCGGCGCGCCTCGTGCAGCACCTTGCGGGTGGTGCTCCCCAGCGCCAGTTCTCTCAGCAGCCCCATCCGTCTTCCCCCCACCACAATCAGGTCGGCGTCGAGCTCGCGGGCGACATCGATGATGGTGTCGGCGGACAGGCCGTCCACCACGCGCACCTCGAACCCGACTCCTAGATCGACGAGCGGACGCGACCACACGTCACGAGCCAGACCGGTCACCTCGTCGCGGAGCCGGTGGAGGTCGACGTCCGGGCCGACCTCGTCGAGGTGGCGGAGAGGCTCGAAGGCGTGGACGCAGGTCACCGCCGCTCCGAGGTCGGCGGCCAGTTCGGCAGTCCAGCGGAGCGCCTGCTCCGATCCCGGAGAACCGTCCACGCCGACCACGATCCGTTCGATGCTCACGGGGCGACCTCCTCTTCGCGACCTGCCGGTTCGGCTGCGGTGGCCCGCAGTGACACGATCACGGTGACGGTCAACACCACCGCGATCACCCCCAGGGAGATCAATGTCGGGATGTGGTACCACTCCGAAACGATCATCTTCACCCCCACGTAGAACAGGATCACCCCGAGTCCCTTGTTGAGATGCACCAGCCGGCTCCGGGCGCCTTCGAGCAGGAAGTAGAGGGCGCGCAAGCCCAGGATCGCCATGGCGTTGGAACTGAACACCACGAACGGGTCGCGGGACACGGCCAGGATCGCCGGCACCGAGTCGACTGCGAACACGACGTCGGTCGCTTCGATCAGTACCAGCACCACGAACAATGGCGTCGCCATCCGCCGGCCGTCGAACCGGGTGAACAGCTTCTGTCCGTCGTAGTCGGCGGTGACCGGCACGAACCGTCGCACCACCCGCAGCACGGGGTTGCGCTCGGGGTGGATGTCTTCTGCCTTGTGGGTTGCCACCCGGATTGCCGTGTACAGCAGGAGTCCGCCGAACACGAACAGCAGCCAGCTGAGCCGTTCGAGCAGGGCCACGCCGGCGAAGATGAACACGGCCCGCAGCACCAGGGCTCCGAAGATGCCCCAGAACAGCACCCGGTGCTGATAGCGGCCCGGTACCGAGAAGTATCCGAAGATGACCGCCCACACGAACACGTTGTCCACCGAGAGCGACTTCTCGATGACGTAGCCGGTGATGTACTGGGTGGCCGCCGGTCCGCCCAGCACGGCCCACACCACGAACACGAACGCCACTCCCAGGGCGATCCACACCGCTGAGGTGATGGCTGCCTCCCGCAGCGAGATGTCGTGGGCCTCGCGGTGCAGGACCAGAAGGTCGATCAACAGCATCGCCGCCACTGCCAGGAGGAACCCGATCCACAGCCATCCGGGCACGTCGAATCGGACGAGCGCCTCGGTGGATCCCGACTCGGCGGCGAGCAAGCTCAGCATTCGTTCCCAAATCTACCGGGCGCGAGCCGGCGCGACTCCGGCGGCGGGGCCGCGCAGACGGGTCGCGTCGACCGGCGTTCGGTCTTCGGTCTCGGGCTCACTCCGAATAGATGACCATGAAATCGATGTGGACCGAGCTCGGCTGCGGATCGCTGCGGCTGCGATCGGTGTCTACCACCCTCACATGGACCGTTCCCGACGTACCGGTGGGCAGGAGGTAGGTCTGGATCGTGTTCAGATCCGAGGTGACGGTCAGCATCGGGATCCAGGTCGATCCATCGACCGAGTATTCGAAGGCGAAGTCATCCGAGCCTGCCGTCCGGAACGCCTCAAGGTGGAATGTCACCGTCGAGCCTCCGGTCACGTCGAACGTCCACGTGTGGTCGAGTCGTGTGCGCTTGCCACCGGCGTACGACTCCTCGGTGATGACTTCGTTGACGTCGTCGGATTCGATGGTGTCGGACAACGAGCCGCTCACCAAACCGGATGTGGTCGACTCGGAGACGGCATGGTCCGCCACCCTCTGTTGGTCGTTGTCGGTGATCGTCACCGTGTCGGAGGAAGGTGAAACCACGTCGTAGTCGGCTCCGTCCACCACGGTGAGCACCACCGATTCCGTTGTCTCCGGATCGGCGTCGTCTATCGGGATGATGATGAGCGTCGCGGTCGATTGCCCGTCGGCGAAGGTCACGGTCGAGTCGACCAGCGTGTAATCGGAGCCGTTGAGGGCGTCGCCGCCCAGCTGGACGTCCACCGTCAGCGCTCCACTCGTTTCCGATCTGGTCAGTGTGAACGTGCCGGCGTCAGACCCGGCCTCGGCCGCCAGCGGGTCGGTGGCCGTCACCGTCACCATTGGGGTACCCGGTGGGCCCGAGACGGTCTGCAACACGAGAAGGTCCACGAACACCGAGTCGAGAGTCGCCTCTCCGATCGTGCGGTCGGTGTCCGTCGCCCGGATCACCACCGTGCCCGACACCCCGAACAGGAAGAAGTATTGGGGGCCGTCGTCGGCGGCGGAAACACCTTCGAGCTCGAAGAACTCGACACCATCATCCGAGTACTCGAAGAGGAAACCGTCGCCGTCGGGGTCGACGGACCAGAAGGCGTCGATCACCAGAGTCGCCTCGGTCGGATTGCCCACCTCGAAGGTCCACCGATGATCCAGTGAGCTGACTCGCTGCGAGGGCTTGCCGCCGCTGTGCTGCTCCACCAGCTCCTGGGCGACACCGTCGTCGGCGAAGGTGGCGGTCAGGTCGCCTGATCCGACTGATCCCGACTCGGTGATCTCAGACGAGGCGGTGCGCTCGACGACCGTCGACCCCTGCGGGGTGGCGGACGCTTCTGCCGACTGATCCGACTGGTTGCCGTTGGTGTCGAATGCGGTGACGACGTAGTGGGAGGTGGTGCCGTTGACGGCGGTGGTGTCGAGGTGGGTGGAGGTGGTCAGGCCGGACGCGATGGCCGTGTATCCGCTGCCCGATGTGGTGGACCGCCAGACGGTGTAGGTGACGCCGGGTTCGGGGTGGTCGTCCCAGTCGAGGCTGACCTGGCTGTCACCGGCGGTGGCGGTGAGACCGGTGGGGGCGGCGGGTGGGGTCTGGTCGAGGGTTGGTGTGCCGAGTCCGGCCAGGTCCCGTACCTCGTCGAGGGTGAGGAGACGATGGTGGATGCGGACGTCGTCGAGGGTGCCGACGAACGCCTGGGTCGGGTCGAGGCCACCGCCGACGGTGTCTTGCTCTTGTCCGAGGAGGACTCCGCCCGGTTCGACGTCCATTGGTGCGATGACGGCGGTCTGCCAGCCGAGGGCGACCCCGTCGAGGATGATGCGAGCCCGGTCGCCGGTGCCGTCGCGGACGGCGGCCAGGTGGTGCCACTCGCCGTCGGTGACTGGTGGGAGCGCCCACACCAGGTGGGTTTCGTTCGTCTCGCCCGTGTAGAAGCGAAACTGCAGACCGGGGTTGGACAGCATGACCAGCGCGTACTCGGCCTGGTTGACGCCGTTGGCTCCCGACACCAGGGCCTGCACCCCGGTCTTGGTCGTTTTGAACCACAGGGTCACGGTGACGTCGTCGGCCCCGTCGAGCGTCGAGGCGGGCAGGTCGACCCGGTCGTCGGTGCCGTCGAAGGTGAGAGCACCGCCGTGGCGGCCGGGAGTCCATGCCGGGTTGCCGAGGAGGGTTCCGTCGCCGGAGCCTGGGGACCAGTCGGTGGCGGTGGTGCCGGATCCGTCGTCGAGGGCCCACCATCCGGCCAGGTCGGAGTCGGCCGCCCCGGCGGTGGCGGTGGCCTCCGGAGAGGGCGGACCGGTGACTTCAGAACCGTTGATTGCCACCGTCTCGTAGGCGTAGGTGAACCCGGCCCGGACTCCCGTGTCGCGGAATGTGGTCTGGGTGTCGGGGAGGGTGGCCAGCAGTGTCTTGGTTCCGCCGGCACCGTCATCGCGCCACACCTGATAGGCACCGATCCCCGAATCGGGGTCGTCGGCCGGAGCCCAGCCGAGGTCGATGGACGACCCGACGGCGACCGCGTCGAGAGAGGCCGGGGCCGTGGGTGGGGTGAGGTCGCGCTGGGCCAGCACTTCGATCTCAGAGACTGCGAGGGCGCGGGTGTAGAGCCGCACTTCGTCGAGGCCGCCTGCAACCGCCTGGGCGGGCTGGAACCCTCCCAGCACCGAGTCCTGATCCTGACCGATCACCAGCCCCTCGATCTGGAGAGCCTCCATCGGCACGCCCAGCCCCCACCCGCCCACCGAGACTCCGTCCCGGTAGGCCCACACCTGCTGGAGCGAGTTGATACGCCTCACCGCCAGGTGATGCCACTGGCCGTCGGCGATCGAAGCGATGTCCCACTCCACCCCGAGATTGGCTGCCGAACCCGTGTAGAAACGGAGCCTGGTGTGGTTGACGAGCTGGAGCTGGAACTCGTTTTCGTTGCCGGCGTTCGCCCCCGAGATCAGCGCCTGCTCGCCGGTCTTGGTGGTCTTGATCCAGACGGCGAACGTGACGTCGCCGGCTCCGTGCAGCACCGCCGGGTCGAGGTCGACTCGGTCGTCGGCGCCGTCGAACGTCAGGGCCCCACCGATGCTCCCGGCGGGGGTCCAGGTCGGGCCGTTGACGCGGCGGGCGGGGCGGCGCCAGGCGCTGGAGTCGGAGGCGGTGGTGCCCTCATCATCGTCGAGGGCCCACCAACCGGCGTTGGTGGGGTCGTCGGTGGAGGTGGTGGCCTCCACGGGCCCGGCCAGGGCGCTCTCCCCGAACTGCAGGTTCACCGCCGACACCTCGTAGGCGTAGGAGGCACCGGGGGTGGTGTCGCGATCGAGGTAGGAGCCGGCGTCGAAGGCGGCGGAACCGACCTGGATGCCGTTCCGGTAGACGCGGTAGCCCAACAGCCCCGACTCGGGGTCGGTGGCGGCGGTCCATTCCAGCCGGATCGGATAGCCGTCGGCGGTGGCGGTCAGCTGGGTGGGCGGGTCGGCGGGGGTGGCGTCCACCGGCTCTTCCTCTGCCACAACCGTTCCGCCAAACGCCGGTCCGTTGACGAACAGCAGCGGTTCGGGGTAAAGGTCGGGATCGCCGGTGAACCCGTAGGTGGTGCCCTGGGGGTGGCCGTCGGTGATCAGGGCGGCCTTGACCGCTGCGACCCCCGCGGCGTCGGTGACGGGACCGTGGAGGGCGATGTACAGGGCGGCCGCTCCTGCCACGTGGGGGCTGGCCATCGACGTGCCCGAGATGGTGTGATAGCCACCGTCGTTCCAGGTGGAGTAGATGCATCCCCCGGGGGCGGCAATGTCCACATCGACCCCGAAGTTGGAGAACCAGGTGAGCGTGTCGTCTGTCAGGTCCTCACGGCACCGGAACCCACTCAGCCCGCCCGCCGCACCGTCGGCGTCGGCCACCGCCGACACGGTGATCACATCCGGATGGTTGGCCGGACTGAACGTGGAGGTGTCTTGCGCCGAGTTGCCCGCCGCCACCACATAGGTGATCCCGGCCGCCACCGAGTTGGCGATGGCGGTGTCGAAGGTGGAGTCGGCGAACTGGCCTGCCAGGCTCATGTTCGCCACTTCGATGGTCCCGGCCCGGGCGGTCACCCAGTCGACGCCGGCGATGATGGCGCTGAGGTACCCGGTGCCGTTGTCGCCCAGCACCTTGACCGAGTGGATCCGCGCTCCGGGGGCGATCCCCACCGTGCCGATCCCGTTGTCGAAGGCGGCGGCCGTCCCCGACACGTGGGTGCCATGTCCATGACCGTCGAACCCCTGGCCGTCCACGCACGATCCGAACCCGGGAATGATGATGTTGGAACAGTCGGCGCGAGCCACCACATTCAGATCCGGATGAACGTTGGTTCCGGTGTCGAGCACGGCGATGTCCACATCGGTGCACACTTCGCCCGCCGGACAGCCGGTGGTGTCCTTCGGAACCCCGTCCCGGGGCACCAGATCCGCCTCCACCCGGTCATACCCGGTGGGCATCTCCTGGGCGGTGATCTCCACCACGATCCGATCAGGGGTGATCCGCACCACGCTCGGGTTGCGGGACAGCGCATCGATCGCCGCCTGGGGCAACTCGGCGACGAAGCCCTGTACGGCGTGTTGGAACAGGAGTCCAGGTCGACCGCCAAAGCGGGTCAAGGTGTGAGTCGCAACATCGAGAGGGGCGGCACCGGCCGGATCCAGCTCAACGATCACACGCGTCAGGGCAACGGGTTCCTGTGTCGCAGTGGCCGCGAGCGGAAGCGCGGCCACGAACAGCGCCGCCGAGGCGACCAACGCCGGCAATTTGGGTCGCATGGCTCCTCTCTCGTCGAGCCCGCCCCCGCTTCACCCTACCAACAGGCCCTCCGATCGGAATGCGCCTTCTGGCCTATTCCCTCGCCACCGTCGACTCTGCTCCGGATGCGTCGGCCGGGCGGCGAGGGAGTGATGCGCTGCGAGCGGGCTGTCGCGCCGCATGTGTACGGCGAGGGGTACCGTCGGTCCGGTGCGAACGGTGTGGGTGTTCGGCGACCAGCTCAATCGGCGGATCGGGGCGCTCGGCGCCACCGAGCCCGGAGATGCGATGGTGCTGCTGGTGGAGAGCGACGGGTTGATCCGCTCTGGCCGGCATCGCCAGCGGGTCCATCTGGTGATCGCGGCCATGCGGCGCTTCGCCGCCGAGCTCGAGGCGGCCGGGTTCTCTGTGGATCTGCGCCGGGCGCCCAGCCTGGCAGAAGGTCTGGCCGACCACAGGGCGGAGCACCGCCCTGATCGCGTCGTTGCCACCGAGCCCAACTCGCGGGCCGCCCGAGCGCTGTGCGAACGCCTCGATGTCGAACTGGTGCGATCCGACCAGTTCCTGTGCCACTACACCGACTTCGCGGCGTGGGCCTCCGACCGCAGACGACTGCGGCTGGAGGATTTCTACCGGTGGAACCGTGTCCGTCTCGGCTACCTGATGGACGGCGAGGCCCCCGCCGAGGGACGCTGGAACTGGGACGATGAGAACCGGGAGTCACCTCCCGATGACCTGTCGATGTTCGCCGAACCGCAGATCTCGGAACTCGACGATCTCGACCGCCGGGTGCTGGCCGAGCTGCCCGCCGGACTGCCCGGTGCCGAGCCGACCGGCCTGTGGGCAACGAACAGGAGGGCGGCGCTGGCCAGGCTGCGGCACTTCGTCGACGACGTCCTGCCCGTGTTCGGTCCGTATGAGGACGCCATGACGACCGGCAGCTGGCACATGGGCCATTCGCTGCTCAGCCCCTATCTCAATCTGGGGCTGCTGGCGCCGAGGGAGGTGTGCGACCGGGTGGAGGAGGCCTACCGGGAGGGAAGGGTGCCCATCCAGAGCGCAGAGGGCTTCATCCGTCAGGTGATCGGGTGGCGAGAGTACGTGTGGGGGCTGTACTGGCTGTGGCCGGACCACGTCGACGCCAACGTGTTCGACCACGACGGTCCGATTCCCCCGGTGATGAGAGGGGAGGCGCCGACCGACATGCGATGCGTCCAGACGGTCCTGGACCGGCTGCACGACAGGGCCTACGCGCACCACATCGAGAGGTTGATGGTCCTGTCCAACTTCGCCAACCTCTGCGGCATCGAGCCGGGCGCGGTGATGCGCTGGATGTGGGATCGGTACATCGACGGGGCCGAGTGGGTGATGGTGCCCAACGTGATGGGGATGGGGCTGTGGGCCGACGGCGGCCGGATGGCGACCAAGCCCTACATATCGGGTGGGGCATACATCGACCGGATGAGCGACTTCTGCTCGGGGTGCCGGTTCGACCCCCGAACACGTGTGGGGGAGGACGCCTGTCCGTTCACCACGCTCTACTGGGACTTCCTCGCCCGCCACCAGGAGACCCTGGCAGGGAACCATCGCCTGTCCCGCAACCTGGCAGCCATGCGCCGCCTCCGCGACCTCGACGCCGTCCGGGACCGGGCGGCGGAGGTGATCGACGCCGTGTCCAACGGGAGGCTCTGACGGCACCTGGGTTGGAGCGAAGCCCCCGTCCGAGGTCCGGGCTGCAGGGCACCGGGCGCATCTGGGAACCATCGGGGCGCCGAGCACCGAATACCGGTGCCGAGAGGCACTAGGTTGGAGCCATGGCCGGCGCCGCATTCTTCGACCTCGACCGCACCCTGATCTCGGGTGCCTCCGTGTTCCCCTTTGCGGTTCAGGCGTGGAGGCAGGGGCTGGTGAGGAATGGCGAGATCGCCCGGTGGGCCGTCTCGGCGATCTCGTTCAAGCTGATCGGGGACAACGGTGACGACCGCTCCGACCGCATCAGGAGCGAGTTCCTCAGCCGGGTCTCGGGCGTCTCCGTGTCCCGACTCGAGGACGTCGGCAGGGAGATGCTCCCGGGGTTGGTGCAGGATGTGCGACCGGAGTCGAAGCGCCTCGTGAAGATGCACCACGATGCCGGCCGAGACACCTGGATCGTCTCCGCCTCGCCACACGGCATCGTCACCTACCTCGCCGAGGCGTTGGGGATGACCGGCGGGGTGGGCACGAAGGGCGTGGTCGTGGAAGGTCACTACACGTCCGACCTCGACGGACCCTTCGTGTACGGGGCGGGCAAGGCAGAGGCGATCGTGGCTCTGGCCGAGGATCGGGGCTATGACCTGAAGCTCTGCTACGCCTATTCGGATTCGATCTCCGATCTCCCCATGCTGGAGGCGGTCGGCCATCCGGTGGCGGTCAATCCCGACTCGTCGCTGGAGGACCTCGCCTACGAGAGGGGCTGGCCCGTCGTGATCTTCGCCCGCAAGACCAAGCGGGTGCTGGCGCTCGGATCGGCAGGAGCCTCGAGCATCGGCTTGACCGCCGGCGCCTACCTCCTGGGCCGGCGCCACGGTCGGGTCTCCGAACAGATCAAGCGGCCGTGACCGGCGCCCCCTGGCGCACCGGGAAACCGGTTGACGGCTGACCCCGGACGCGAATCGAGGGGGCTGGGCAAACCCCCTCGATCGCTTGGATGGGACTACACGATCCAGGTGATCAAGAAGATCACTGCGCACGTGAGGGACACGAGCGCGAGAACGATGCCCGTGAGCACCGTCGGCGAGTAGCCGTCATCCTCCAGGAAGCTCCGCCTGGCGAGCCACGCGAATGACGCGGCGAGGAACAGCCCGGCCAGGGCGAAGGCTCCCAGATACCACCCCTCTCCCAAACCCCCGAAGAGCCAGGTGTCGGGTGCAGAACGCATGTACACACCCGCCGCCGCCGCCAGGATTCCGATGGCGCCCGGCCACCACTCCCGGCGATTGACCCTGTACTTGTTTGCTGGACCGGTGATCTCGACGTGCACCTGCTCTCGCAGCTGTGTCATGTCACCTCCCATCAACGAGCAACGGGGGATGCCCCACCGACAGCGTGCCGCGATTCGTCGCTGCGGTCATCGGGGCATTCGGCACTTTCCTGGCCGGTTCGGTGAATCGCCTCGGTCCTGGTCAGTCGCTGCTCGCCGACCCGTTTCCCCGGTGACGCCGGATCCACACCTTCGCCGCGTCGATCACGAGGAACGGTCCGATCGCTCCGACCAGAACCGTCCACCACGCCGCCAGGTCGGTGGCCTCCGAACGGAGCAGCTGCTGTCCCAGTTCGGTCTGGACCGCGATTGCGTGGATCGCCGCCGACCCCACCAGGGCGCCGACCAGCCATCGGTTGCGAATGGGGGTGCGAAACACGGACCGGTGCTGCGCCCGAACGCTGAGGGCATGGAACAGCTGGACGATGACCAGGGTGGTGAACCCGAGCGTACGGGCAACCTCCCACGGGTCCTGGCGGACGTGGGCCGACCATGCGAACACGAGCAACGGCCCGGCGGCGAGGAGCGCACCCTGCCACAGCAGGCGGATCTGGTGGGCTCTGGCGAGCATGTTGCGGTCGGACCGGATCGGTCCGTCCATGAGGCCCGGCGCCGGAGGGTCGATCCCGAGGGCGAGGGCAGGAAGGCCATCAGTGACCAGGTTGACCCACAGCAGCTGGACTGCGAGCAGGGGCTCTCCGAACGAGGCAAACACCACCGACCCGATCAGCATCACGAAGATCTCGGAGATGTTGGCGGCGAGCAGGAAGTAGACCACCTGACGCAGGTTGGAGAAGATGGCCCTGCCGCGCTCGACTGCGCGGACGATGGTGGCGAAGTTGTCGTCGGCGAGCACCACATCCGACGCCTGCTTGGACACCTCCGTGCCGCTCCCCATGGAGACCCCGATGTCGGCTCGCCGGAGGGCGGGGGCGTCGTTGACGCCGTCGCCGGTCATCGCCACGATCCGTCCCCGCGCCTGCCATGCGTCGACGATCGCCACCTTGTCGGCAGGCTCCACCCGGGCGAACACCCCGATGGTGTCGATGTCCCGTTCCAACTCGTCCGGACTCATCGAGGAGAGGTCGGACCCCGAAACCACAGACCTGCCATCGATCATCCGAAGCTCGTCGCCGATCGAGCATGCCGTCACGGCGTGGTCGCCGGTGACCATCACCACCTCGATTCCCGCCCGGCGAGCGGCGTCCACCGCCGGCGGCACCTCTTCTCGGAGTTCGTCGCTCATCCCGGCGATCGCCACGAACACCAGATCACGCTCCGGGTCGCCGTCCGTCATCTCGACCAGCCGGTAGGCCATGGCCAGGGTCCGCAGTCCACGGCCTGCCATCTCGGTCGCCTGGGCGAGGAGCTCGGCAGCGTCGTCCCGATGGAGCGGCTGTGGTCCGTCCGGGGTCAACCTCTGGGTGCACCGCTCCAGGATTCGCTCGGGGGCGCCCTTGGTCGCGATCAGCACCTCCTCGCCCCATCGGTGCACGGTGGTCATCCGCTTGCGGTCCGAGTCGAACGCCAGCTCGTCGATACGCGGGTGCCGGTTCCGTATCGCTGAGGCGTCGACGATCGGGCCGTCAACGGACTCGAAGAGGGCGATCTCTGTGGCATCACCGATCAGACCCCGGTCGGTCTCGCGAACGTCGTTGCACAGCGCGTTCACCGTGCCGTACCAGCCGACCTCCGAGTCCACGCGGTCGGTGGCCAGCGCCTCGCGGCTGCGGCGCCTGCCCGAGGCGAATGCCACTTCGTGCACGCGCATCTCGTTGCGGGTGAGCGTGCCGGTCTTGTCCGTGCAGATGACCTCGGCCGCGCCGAGCGCCTCGACTGCGGTGAGACGGCGGACGATCGCGTGTTCGGCGGCCATCTCGCGCACCCCGCGAGCCAGGGTGATGGTGGTCACGGCAGGCAGACCTTCGGGGATGGCGGCGACCGCCAGCGCCACCGCCGTCAGGAACATCGACTCCAGCTCCCAGCCGTTGAGGGTCCCGACTGTGAAGACGCCGATCGCCGCCAGACCGGCGAATGCGGCGATGCGGCGGCCCGTACGCGCCAGCTCGAGTTGAAGCGGGGTGTCCGGCTCTTCCTCGCCGAGCAGCTCTGCGATCGCTCCCATTTCGGTCTTCTGGCCGACGGCGGTCACGACGGCGGTGCCGCGGCCACCCGCCACCACGGTCCCTGCGTGCACCATGTTGCGACGGTCGGCGACCCCGGTGCCGGCATCAACCGGTGCGACCGTCTTGGCCACCGGGAGCGACTCCCCGGTGAGGGCTGATTCATCCACCGTCAGCCGGAACGACTCGACCACTCGTGCGTCGGCTGCCACCTGGTCTCCGGCGGCGAGCTCCAGGACATCACCCAGCACCACCTCGTCTGCCGGGATCTGGCGGGGCCGTCCGGACCTCAGCACCGCCGCGCGCGGCGCCGCCAGCTCCTTCAGCTCTGCCAGGGCCGTTTCCGCCCCCATCTCCTGGGTGAATCCGATCACGGTGTTCAGGATGACGATCGCCATGATCACGGTCGCCTCGAGCAGATCACCCAGGAGGAGCCCGCTGATCACGGCCGCCCCTATGAGGATCCACGTGAGAAGGTCGGCGAACTGCCGGAGGAGCAGCCGGAGCGTGCCGGGCCCCTCCTCGGTCGCGATCTCGTTGGGACCGTCCCGCTCGAGGCGCCGGGAGGCCTCCGCCTCGGTGAGCCCCGTCTGGAGATCGCTGTCGACGGCTGCGGCAACCTCTGCGACCTCGAGGGCGTAGACGGGAAGGCGGAGGTCGACGTCCGTGCTCGTCATGTCCGCTCGAACTCGTCGGAGCCCGAGCCCGCTTTGGCTGATCGGATGTCCCTCGGTGGGCGACGCATCAACTGGCTCACCATCGGCCGTTCACCTTCCCACGCTACGGAGGGTGAACGGGCGGGTGCCAGTCCCGAACGGCCTCGCGCCGATGGGCTTCCGACGGGTTGTGCCCGGTATCCGGCGGGGCCTACTCGGTGTAGATCTCGTCGATCACCGACTGGTAGTGGCTGGCCACGACCGTGCGCTTGACCTTGAGGGTGGGAGTCAGTTCTCCTCCCTCGATGGTGAAGTCGACCGGCAGGATTCGGAACCTGCGGATCGATTCGGCCTTCGACACGGCCCGGTTGGCCTCGTCGATCGCTTCCTGAATCTCCGCGTTCAGATCGGGGTCGTCCACATTGTCCAGCAGCGATCCGGACTTGCCGTTCGCCTCCGCCCATCGCGGGTACTCGTCGACGTCGATCGTGATGAGCGTGGCGATGAAGGGCTGATTGTCGCCGACCACCATCGCCTGGCTGATGAGGGGGTGGGCGCGGAGCCGATCCTCGAGAACAGCCGGCGCCACGTTCTTGCCTCCGGCCGTGACGATCAGCTCTTTCTTGCGGCCGGTGATGCGCAGGAATCCCTGATTGTCCAGCTCGCCGATGTCACCGGAATGGAACCACCCGTCGGAGTCGAACGCCTCGTCGGTGGCCTCCGTATTCCGCCAGTAGCCGCCGTAGACGTTGGCACCCTGGATGAGGACCTCGCCGTCGTCGGCGATCCGGATCGTGACACCGGGGATCGGCAGCCCGACCGATCCGATCTCGATCGCATCGGGACGGTTCACGGTCGAGCCGGCGGTCGTCTCGGTCAGGCCGTAGCCTTCGAGCACGGTGACGCCGATCGCCGAGTAGAAGTGTCCGAGCCGGGCACCCAGCGGGGCACCCCCGGAGATCGCCCATTTCAGTCGACCCCCGAAGAGGTCCCGCAGCTTGGTGTACACCAGCTTGTCGAACAGCCCGTGCAAGACCTTGGTCTTGAGGGCGACCTTGCCTGCCTGAGCCTGCTCCGAGTACTCGATGGCGGTGTTGGCCGCAAGCGTGAAGATCTTTCCCTTGCCCTCGGCATTGGCCTTGCTCACCGCCCCGTTGTAGATCTTCTCGAACACGCGTGGGACCGAGAACATCCAGGTCGGACGCACCATCTGGAGTTCCTCGAGGAGGTAGGGGACCCCGTTCGAGTAGTTGATCTTGCCGCCCTGGTTGATGCATCCGACCTGTACCAGCCGGGCGAAGATGTGGGCGAGCGGGAGGAACATCAGGGTCGACGATTGGGGGTTGATCACCTCGTCGGTGATGCTCTCGACCTGGCGGGACGTCCACACGAAGTTGCCTATCGACAGCACGCATCCCTTGGGACGTCCGGTGGTGCCGGAGGTGTAGACGAGGGTCGCAAGGTCGTCCTGGGTGACCGATCGCGAGCGGTCCATCACCTGCTCGTCCGAATAGGAGGCTCCGGACTCGATCAGTGACTCCAGGCCACCGGATTCGAGGCTCACCACGTGCTCGCACGTTCCGAGTTCGGCCGCCTTCTCCAGGTAGACCTTCTTCAGATCATCGGATGCACAGATGATCGCCTTGGCCCCCGAGTCGCCGACGATCCACTCGACCTGATCGGGCGAGGACGTCTCGTAGATCGTGACGGTGGCGCACCCGGCAGTCCAGATGGCGTAGTCGAGCACGGTGAACTCGTAGCGCGTGGGGGAGAAGAGGCACACTCTGTCCCCCTTCTCGAGCCCCAGGCTCATGAGGCCGGCTGCGACCCGCCGGACGGTCTCGGCGAACTCGGCCACGGTGACGTCGATGAAGGGTCCGTCGCCTTTGCGATAGGCGCCCATCACGTGTCGCGGTTGGCGCGCCTCGAGGTCCCAGAGTCGCGTGGTGAGATTCTCGGACGGGTCGACCGTCACGGCGCCGGGGCTCATGTACTCCTGCAAGCTGCTCCTCCCGAGGAATACGCCGATGGTAGCGGTCCCGGCGGCGGTCCACCCGGGAGGACGGTGCCCATGCCCGTCGATGCTGCGTCGGGAGGGCCCTGTGCGCCGTCGTCTCGAGTGACAGGCGGTCGCCGCGGGAGCTCACCCGACTCGAACCGGCACCGATACCCGGCCCCGGGCGCCACGCACCCGATGCCGGCCGGTGCGCCGGGTGCGGCCCTACACCACCACGGTCAAACCGTCGTGGGCGACTTCGAAGCCGGCTTCCAGCACGAGCTCGGTCTCGGGCGAAGCGGGGTCGCACAGGGGGTTGGTGTGGTTGAGGTGGGTGAGGACGATCCTGGTGCCGATGTCGGAGAAACGCTCGATGGTGTCTGTGACCAGCGGATGGGGGATCTCGGCGATCGGCCGGCCCGCAATCTCGTCCGCCGACCAGAACGAGGCATCCACGAACGCCACCCGGTGTTGCTGGATCACCGACCGGGCGTCGTCCCACTGATCCCAGTCGTCGATGTCGGGAACGTAGAGCAGGTTCCCGTCCACCGAGATTGCGACGGTGTCTGTGTACTCGGCGCGGTGGGGTACCGGAACGAGGTCGATGGTGTGCTCGCCCCACCGGTGGTGTGTCCCGCTCCGCACGTCGAGGTTGGCGTTCCACACGAGCTGGTCCCAGGGGGCGTTCGAAGAGAGGTGGCGGGCCATCGACTCGGTTACGAAACACGGCAACCCGGTGGCATCGGCAGCCTCCCGGCCGAGGTGGACCAGACCGGCGTAGTGACCCATGTGGGCATGGGTGAGCGCCACCGCATCCGGGAGGGACTCGAATGGCCACCACTGGACCCGAAAGTCGGGAGTCACGTCGAGAACCATCCGCAGACCGTCGGCGAACTCGGCGAGGAGGGACGAGGCGGTCCGTTCCGGTATCGACCCCTCCCGGGCCGCCAGGTCGTTGGGGTGGATGGAGCCCACCTGTGGCAGACCGCCGTCCTGACCGGAGCCGAGGACTGTGACTTTCACGGCACCATGGTCCGTCTCACGTGCCGGTGTAGTCGGGGGGACGCTTCTGCATGACAGCGGCCATGGCCTCCATCAGGTCGTTGCTCATCAGGAACGAGGTGTTCCACAGCGCGACGTGGTCGAGTGCAGCCCGGGTCGACATCCCTTCCTCGGCCTGCAGCACGGCCTTGATTCCCTGCACGACGAGCGGTGAGTTGGCTGCGATCTCCGCGGCCAGGGCGCGGGCGGCGGCGAACAGGTCGTCGACGGAGGCATGGCTGCGGTTCACGAGTCCGATTCGCTCCGCCTCGCGGCCATCGATGTCACGGCCGGTGTACGCGAGCTCGGCGACGTGGCCCGGGGAGATCACCTTGGGGAGCCGCTGGATCGTGCCGACATCGGCCACCAGGCCCATCCTCGTCTCGCGGATTCCGATCGATGCGTCTGCGGTGGCGAGCCGGATGTCACACGCGGTGATGAGGTCCACTCCAGCCCCGAGGCAATAGCCGTGGATGGCGGCGATCACCGGCTTGGGGCAGGCCTCGAAGGCGGTCATCGTGCCTTGGAGTTCTCTGACCAGCCGGTACATGTTCATCTTCCGGATGGCTTCGGACTCCCCCTGGTGGGTGTTGACGCGGGCCAGCATCTCGAGGTCGATGCCGACGGTGAAACAGTCTCCCCGTCCGGCGACCACCACGACCCGCACCTCGGGATCTGTCCCGAGATCGGCCACCGCCCGGGGAATGTCGGCCCACATGTCCTCACACAGGGCGTTCATCTTCTCGGGCCGGTTCAGCCACAGCCACCCGACGTGGTCCGCGACCTCGACCTCGACGTGCTCGTATCCCATGGCCGTGAGGATACGTCACGTCGCGATCGTCGCCACGCAGTGGCCCGACCCGCGGGGCGGCGCCCGACAGAGAGGACGAGACCCCTCCCGTCTGTGCCGGCGGACCGACGGGGACTCGGTTGCCTCGGCGGGTGCATACCCTGACGCCCGTGCCGGAGGATTCGAATTGAGACGCTCGAGCGCGCTGGCCGCCATCGCCCTGGCGTTCGCGGCGTGCGGCCAGGATGCCGCCGTCCCGCCGTCGCCGTCCGAAACCACCACCGCCGCCACCAGCACCGCCGCCACCACCGAGGTCGGGCCGTCCGATCAGCCGGCATCGGGAGTCCAGGATGCGATCGACTGGTTCGTGGCGTTGCTCAACGAGGGCGAGATCAGTGAGTCCCGGTACGCGAGCCGCTTCGCCCCGGTCTTCCGTGATCAGGTGCCACACGAAGGATTCGTCAGGGTGGTGTCCGACCTGAGGAGATCCGGGCCGTTCGTATTGGTCGACCGGGGGCCGGATGGCGCCGTCGGCTTCGCCATCATCGAGAACGAGACCGGGGCCCGGTTCCGGGTGAGCGGGGCACTCGACGACGACGGTCGCTTCGAGGGGCTTCTCGTACAGCCCGAGGAGTTCCCGGAGATGGCCAATCCGCCGGCGAGCGTCGAGGCGGCGTTCGATCTGCTCGATCTGGTCGGGGTGTTCGGAGGCATGGCCGCCGAGATCACAGACGGCAGCTGTTCGCCCATCGCATCCGTTCGAGCCGATGAGCCGATCCCGCTCGGCTCGGTGTTCAAGCTGTACGTGCTGGGAGCCCTGGCATTGCAGGTGGACGCCGGTGCCGTTTCCTGGGACGACGAGCTCGTGATCACCGACGAAGCCAAGAGCATTCCGACCGGCGTTCTCCAGGATCGGGACTCGGGGTCAACCGTCAGCGTGCGGCGCGCCGCCGAGTTGATGATCTCGATCTCGGACAACACCGCAGCAGATCTCATCGCCCGCCGCCTCGGTCGAACGCTGATCGAGGAATCGCTCGCCGATCTGGGTGTGAGCGACCCCTCCCGCAACACGCCGTTTCTGACCACCCTCGAATTCGCCGTGCTCAAGCTGTTCGTCGACGATGCCGCCCGTCTGGCCTTCATCGAAGGTGATGTCGACACCCGAAGGGAGATGCTCGTTCGACTCGGCGATGTCCGGGTGGGGCAGCTGGACGTCGGTGGGTTCGTCGATCCCGTCGAGCCGCATGCCATCGAGTGGTTCGCCACGCCGAACGAGCTCTGTTCTCTGGCGGTGGCACTCACCGATCTCTCGCGCCGGCCCGGGCTCGAGCCGATCGACGCAATCCTCGGTGTCAACCCGGGAATACCGGATGACGATGGCCGTTGGTCGTCGATCTGGTTCAAGGGAGGATCCGAGCCCGGGTTGCTCGCGGTCTGGTGGACCGTGGAGGCCTCGGATGGGCGTCGGTTCGTCCTCACCGGATCGAATGTCGATCCCCTCGCCCCCATCTCAGGTGACGACGCGATCCTCGTCTGGTCTGCCGCCCGCGACGTTCTGGCCGGGGGCTGACCGGGGCATCCGCAGCGGCGCCGCCCTCCCCGCCCCGAGAGGAATGTCGCCCCCTCCCCGGTTTGGCCGGTGCTCCCCGCGGGGAACGCGCGCGGTTCCTTCCGGGTGGGGCCGGTGGGGCGAGAGGGGGCGGGCACCCGGCCCTGGCCTCCGCCCTGCGCTCCCGGCTCCCGGTAGCCTCGCCCGATGGATCTTCTCGAAGCGCTCTACACCACCCGTGCGATGCGGCGGGTATCTCCCGACCCGGTGCCCCTGGAGTCGGTGGCCGCGATGTTGGATGCCGCCGTGCGGGCCCCATCGGGTGGCAACACCCAGAACTGGCGCTTCATGGTGGTCACAGACCCGGCGACACGCGCCCGGTTGGGTCCGTTGTATCGAACTGCGTTCGATCGGCTCCAGCAGACCGTCTACCAGCGGTCGTGGAGCCGGGCCAGGGAGACGGGCGACGAGGCGACACTGCGGATCATCCGGTCGAGCGCCTGGCTGGCGGACAACTTCGAGCAGGTGCCGCTGTGGCTGATGGCGTTCTCCCGCAACGACCCGACCGGTGCGTCCATCTACCCGGCGGTCTGGAATGCCATGCTGGCCGCTCGCGGCCATGGCATCGGCACCTGTTTGACGACGATCCTCGGGATCTTCGAGGCCGAGGAGGTGTTCGAGGTGCTCGGTGTGCCCACAGACCGGGGCTGGACGATGAATGCCGCGGTGTCATGCGGCTATCCGCTCGGCCGCTGGAGCCGGGCCGAACGCACACCGGCACACGAGGTGGCGTATGCCGACTCGTGGGGTACCCCGCTCGACTTCGAGATCCCCGACCCCCTGTGGCCTCCCGGGGACTGACCCCCGGTCACCCGGCGGAAACCTCCCTCAGCCCGATACCGGCACCACAGGCCGCTTCACCTGAGCAGGGTGTCGAACTGCACGTCCTCTGCGGCAAGGACGTAGGCCACCGCCGGGAGATCCGAAGTGGCGTCGAGCAGCGAGTGGAGGTGGCGGGCGAACTCGTCTGAATCGCCGTTGGGCTTGGGAAGTCCGATGAGCGTCAGGTCGGCCGGCCGTGACACGTCTCCGATGATCTCGATCGGCGGCCGGCTGTCGACGATGACGTCCACCGTGGCGTCCATGCGCGTGCTGGCCATCAGGTCGGAGAGGTTGGCCTGCGCCTCGTGTGCTCCGCTGCGGTCGGCGACGATCATTCGCACCCGAAGCGCCGAGCCTCGCCATTCGAGGCTGGTCGCCAGGAGGTGGCCGAGCGTGACCATCAGGCTGCCGTTGCCCCTCATCCCCTGCCACCACACGTCGATCCGTCGACGGGATCCGAACGGCGGGTTCTGTCGGGTCCGGAGGATGACCACATTCCTGCTTGCGGCGTAGAAGCTCGCGACCATCGCCGCATACTCGACGGGATCGCTGGTCGTCTCCCCGTCCCCGAGCAGCACCGTGTTCGGCACCATCGGCCCGAGCCCGTACGCCTCGACCAGCACCCCCGCCCCGATGTACGCCGACGGTGCCGAGACCACCCGGACGAGAGCCTCGACCCCGCGGTCGGCGAGGTGATCTCGGATCGTGGATTCCAGCTGTGCCTTGCGCTCGGGGCTGCCGGCGGACTGGGGGAGGATGGTTGCCACGCTGAGGATCCCGCGGTCGTGCGAGGCGCTGTTCGCCAACTCGATCAGGTACCAGCGCTTGGCAGGATTGCCCGCCAGCACGAGGAAGTTGGGTCGCCAGTTCTTGGCATCCGTCGAGGCTCTCAGGTTCAGGAGGCCCCAGCGGATCAGCGCCTGCCACACGCCCTGGCGCACGTCGCCCCAGGTGGTTCTCAGCCCCTTCCGCTGCAGCCAGAAGTAGACGCCGATGACGAACACCGCCGCCGCCAGTGTGGCCAGCGGGTTGATCAGGAACATGACGGCGCCGCATCCGATTGCGCCGAGCAGCGAAAGCGCCCAGTGCACGCGGAAGGTGGGACGGAAGGAAGGACTCCGCAGCGCCCGCTCGACGGCCGAGACGACATTGACCACCGCGTAGGAGGCGAGGAAGAACATCGTGAGCACCGGCGCAATGGCGTTCAGGTCGCCCAGCGAGACGGCGACCATTGCCAGAGCGAGCGAGACGAACGTCCCGAGGCGCGGTTCGTCGTTGGGGCCCGCCCCTCTTCCCAGGCCCCTCATCCAGCGGGGGAGGGCGTTGTCGCGAGCCAGGGCCTGGAGAATGCGGGGTGCACCGAGGATGCTGCCGATGGCGCTCGACAGCGTCGCCCCCCACACCCCCACCAGGATTGCATCACCCCACACGGCGATCTGGCGCATCACCAGTGGGTCGGCGGCGAGCGTGGCCGAGTCGGCGCGCCCGTAGAGGAATACCGGTACGGACATGTACACCAGGTACCCCACCCCGATCGCCGCCATGGTGCCCCGGGGAATCGAGCGCCGGGCATCCCGCAGGTCCCCCGACATGTTGACGCCGGCCATGATCCCCGTGACGGCCGGGAAGAACACGGCGAACACCTGCCAGTACCCGACGGACGGGGGTGCGGGCATGTCGCTGGGAGGAAGGGAGTCACCGAAGAAGAGCGACACGAGGGACAGTGCGATCGCCGCCATGATGAAGTACTGCGCCCTGATCGCCACTCGCGCCGAGACGAGGGCCACCGCCGTCACGAGAATCGTGGTCGCCAGTGCGACGGTTCGTTGATCGAGGCGAGGGAACACGGCCGTGAGGCTCTCGGCGAACCCGATGGTGTAGAGGGCAACCGAGAGCGCCTGTGCGAGATACAGCGGGATGCCGATCGCACCGCCCACTTCGATTCCCAGGGCCCGACTGATCATGTAGTAGGCCCCGCCTGCCCGCACCCGCTGATCGGTGGCGATCTGGGAGATCGAAAGTCCCGTGAGGAAGGTGATGGCGGTGGCGATCGTGACGATGCTGAGGGTTCCGACCAGGCCCGCCTGGGCGACCACCCATCCGAACCGGAGGTACATGATGACGCCGAGGATCGTGAGGATGGACGGAGTGAAGACACCACCGAACGTCCCCAACCCCCGGGATTCGGATGCAGACGATTTCGTCGGCTTGGTTTCCGTCATGGCCCGCCTGCGGGTCGAGCGATCACGGCGAAGCTAGCGACCGGATCCCTCGCCTGCCTGTCGGAACGCGGAACCCTCAGTCGAAGAGGGTCGGCCGGAAGAGGGCATCGTGGGTGCGGATGGCGAAGCGGTCGGTCATCCCGGCCACGTAGTCGATGGCGCGGGTGAGATCGTCTGCGTCGTCCACCTTGTACGACTCGGGCACCTGGTCGGGGTGATGCTGGAACCAGTCCGTGAGCTGGCCGATCACCTGCACCGCCCAGTCCTTCTGCGGTGCGTGCTCGCGGCGCAGGTAGACGCGCTCGAACATGAAGTCGCGCAACCGGTGCATGACTTCGAGAGTCGGGGAGTCCATCGTCACCACACCCGCCTCGACCGAGGCGTTCACCACGGCCTGCACCATCGATGCGATCCATTCGGTGGAGCTGTTGCCGAACGTGCGCGCCGCCGACTCGGGGAGATCGTTGAATGCGATCACCCCGGCGCGAATGGCGTCGGACACGTCGTGGGTGAGGTAGGCGATCCTGTCGGCGAACCGGCACAGGCCGCCTTCCGGCGTGGCCGGGGGCGGGTCGATCTTCCACGAGTGCGCCCGGATGCCGTCGAGA
>DATCZS010000017.1:0-3989 GCA_036525795.1 Acidimicrobiia bacterium
CGTGTCCGAACACGTCGCAGATGTCGCAGCCATCAACGAGTCGTGGGCCCGGCGAGGGAAGGACGACGTCATTCCCCTCCTCGGCGACACGCTCGACACGATCGGAGCCCGGCTCGACCGGGTCGGTCCTCCCGCCTAGCCGGGGCGGACGCCCCTGCAGCCCCTGCTGCTCACCGACCGTCCGATGATCGCGTGCAGCTAGGTCTTGGCGGACGCGCCCGAGGCTCACAGACCGTCCGATGATCGCGTGCAGCTAGGCCGAGGCCCCCGAGTAGTTCTTGACCCCGTACTTCCAGAACGCCCGCGACCCGGTGACCGCCACCACGGTGACGGCGATCAGCACCGCCATCGAACCCGGCGTCAGCCGGTCGGTGAGCGCCTCGGCCGGGACGGTGATCGCCACCCCCAGCGGGACCACCACCGTCAGGGCCCCTTGCAGCCACAGCGGATAGAGCCGGATCGGCCAGCGGCCGGCGTCGTACAGGCCGCTGATCAGGTTGGCCATCTCGTCGACGTCGATCAGCCAGAAGGCGGTGGTGGTGAAGGCCATCCACACCGAGTAGAGGATCATTCCCCCGCAGGTGAGCCCGACGACGAACAGCACGACCTCGCCGAACCCGATGCGGCCCTCCAGACCGCTCAGGGCCCAGCTCAGCACGATCACCCCTACGATCACGTCCACGACGTTCCAGAAGCGGATGCCCCGGGTGGAGATGAACAGCTGAGAGTCGACCGGGCGGACCAGGGCGAAGTCCAGCTCGCCGTCTCGCACCTCGAACATGAAGCCGAACATGTTCGGCAGGATGAAGGTCGCCAGCAGCCCGCCCAGCAGGATGTGAACCCCGAGCACCGCGAACAGCTCCGGCTCGGTCCATCCGCCCAGCTCGGCGGTGTACCCGAACACGAGCTGGATCGCCACCACCCCCGTCACCAGGCGCACCGCAGACTCGACCACCTGCAGCACGAAGTTGAGCCGGTACTGCAACTCGTATTCCGCTCCCAGCCGCCAGTGGACCAGGGTGACCTTGACCGAGTGCAGGAGATGGCTCACGACCCCACCGCCGTGAAGCGTCTGATCGCTCGCCGCCACACCACTGCAATCGCCGTCAGCGTGAGGCCGACCCAGGCCAGCTGGATCCCCAGTCCGGTCCAGATCTCGGCGGTCGAGCGCTGACCGATCAACACCTCGATCGGGAACAGGAACGTCCACTGGAACGGCATCCAGTTCGACACCGTCTGCACCCACTGGGGCATGATCGCCATCGGCACGAGTCGCCCGGACAGCAGCAGCTCCATGGCCATCACCATCTGCACCAGCGCCTCCGCCCGGGTGGTCCAGAAGCTCACCAGACCCAGCACCCACAGGACGTTGAAACGGATGACATACCCGGCCCAGGCGGCCACGAAGAAGGCGACGCCCTGGAAGATCGACGGCGACAGGTCGGGGCGGAACAGCAGCACCAGGAAGATCGCCACCGGCACCCACACCGCGATCCACACCACCTTGGCCCCGGCCATCCCTGCCAGGTTGCGGTGATACGGATCCACCGGGTGCAGCAGATCGTTGGAGATCCGCCCAGAGCGTACCCACCAGTCCCATGCCCCTGGGGCGAGCGCCAGGTTGAACACCCGGACCAGGGTCCACACGATGTAGTAGGAGGTGAACTCGTCGACGCCGTAGCCGTTGATGGCGCCCGCCTGCGATGCCACCGTCCGCCACACGATCAGGTACACGACCGGCTCGATCAGGAAGCCGAGCACGGTGATGAACGCCGCCCCCCGATACTGAGCCTGGCGCTGCATCGACATGCGCGCCTCGATGGCGTAGACCGGGAGCAGATTCCTCATGACGTGGTCTTCTCGGTGACTGCCTCCTCGGCTTCGTCGCCGGAGGCGAAGGTCTTCTCGATGACGTCTTCGATCGGCGGGTCCTCGATGCTCAGATCCAGGACGTCGAGATCGGCCAGCAGCCGGGCGGCCACCCCCGCCACCTGGGCGCGGGGGACTTCCAGGACCGCCTTGGCGACCGAACGCTCGCGGACGCGTCCGTATCCGCTGAGGTCGGGCAGCTCTCCGGTGACGCTCACCGAGATGGTCCGGTCGGCGCCGAAGCGGTCGGTCAACTCCGAGAGGTCCCCGTCGAACAGCAGCGATCCGTGGTGGATGACGATCACCCGCTCGCACAGGGCGGTGACGTCGGCCATGTAGTGGCTGGTGAGCAGGACGGTGGCGCCCTCCTGCGAGGCGTACTCGGCCACGAACCGGCGGATGCGCTTCTGCATCGTCAGATCGAGGCCCAGCGTGGGCTCGTCGAGGAACAGCACCGGCGGGCCGGGAAGGAGGGCGGCCAGGATCTCCACTTTCATCCGTTCGCCCAGCGACAGGTTGCGCACCGGCTTGGTCAGCAGGTCTTCAACCCCAAGCAGTTCCACGTACTGCTCGCGCCGGCGCCGGTAGTCGGCCTCGGGGATGCGGTACATCGCCTTGCGCACGTCGAGCGAGTCGGCCACGGGCAGGTCCCACTGCAGGCTGTTGCGGTTGCCCATGACGAGGGCGACCTTGGTCAGGAAGTCGGGGTTGCGGTCGGACGGCCGGTAGCCGATGACGTCGGCGTTCCCGGCGGTGGGGAAGAGCAGGCCGGAGAGCATCTTCAGGGTGGTGGTCTTTCCGGCGCCGTTCGGCCCGAGAAACCCGACCACCTCGCCCGCTTCCAGGGAGAAGTCGACGGCGCGCACCGCCTCCACCTGGCGGTACTCGCGGTGGAAGAGCGATTTGATGGAGTTGACGAACCCCTCCTCGCGGACGGGCACCTTGAAGGTCTTGCTCAGTCCATCGACCTTGACGGTCGGCATACCTGCTCCCTGGTCACGGTCAAGACTGGCATCTTGGAATCCGCGGTGCGGGCGGTTATCTCAGGTGCACGCTGGTGGGGAAACCGAGGAACCAGGTGATCCCGCCCATGCCTTCTGTGAACGGGTACTCGACGTTGCGCCGAAAGGCCTCCACGACCGGGGTGGTGAACAGCACGACGTACGGCTGATCGGCGGCGAGGATCGCCTCCGCCTCCTTCACCAGGGTTCGCGCACGCTCCAGGTCGCGGGTCCGGTTCCATTCGTCCGCGAGGACGTCGAATGCCGGGTTCGAGTACCCGGGGGTGTTGAATCCGCCACTCGTCGAATCCTGGTCCGAGGCGAAGAAGTCGAACACGTGCGACGGAACCGGTTCCACGCCCCACCCGAGGATGTACATGTCGTAATCGGCGTCCGGGCTGAACACCTTGTCGACGATGATCGAGAATCCGGTTGGCTCCGCCCTCACGGGGATGCCGACCTCGGTGGCCCACTCCTCGATGAAGAGGGCGTAGGTGGCCCGCAGGGCGTCGTACCCGGGACCCGGAGCCAGCAACTCGAGTTCCTCGACCAGCCGCCCATCCGGACTGCGCAGACCGCGGCCCTCGGGTGACACGTCTCGGTTGCCTTCGTCCCACCTGGGCTCGACCTCCCAGGTCCAGCCGGCATCGGCGAGGATCCGCACCGCCTCCTCGAATCGCTCCTGTTCCGTGAGCCCGGCACAGGGGGCGACGGCTTCCTCGTTGAACCAGTAGGCGTAGCCGGGTGGCACCAGGGTGTCGAGTGCGATGGTGGCTCCACCGAGCACGGTCTCGGCCATGAACTGTTTGTCGATCCGGCAGGCGATGGAGAGACGGAACTCCCGCTCGCTCATCGGGAACCGACGCATGTTGAACGCCAGATACCGGAAGCCGTTCTGGGGGTTGATCGCCACATCCAGATCGGGGTTGTTGAGGGCCGTTTCCGCCAGGCCGCGCTCGAGGCCCACCGGGGCCCACAGATAGTCGACGTCCCCCTTCTCCAGCGCCAGCATCGCCGTCGCCTTGTCGGTGTAGATCGAGTACAGCACCTCGGACACGAACGGTCCGCTGACGACGTCCGCGATGACCTCACCGTTCGGCTCACCGGCGTACTCGCCCC
>DATCZS010000018.1:0-22239 GCA_036525795.1 Acidimicrobiia bacterium
TCATGTTTCTCCCCCCGTTGGGGGGAGTCCGGCGGAGCCGGGAGGGGGGCTCTTGGCCCCCGAGGGGGGAGGAAACGGGGGGCCGTCTTGTTTCTCCCCCTCTTGGGGGGAGTCCCGCCCCCTCCGTCTCTCGCCTTCGGCTCGAGCCACCTCCCCCGTGGGGGGAGGAAACGGGGAGTTGTTGGGCCCCGAGCAGCAGGTAGCCTCGCCGGTATGGGATTCCGTACCAAGCAAGTGCATGCCGGCGTCGAGCCGGATCCGGTGACGGGGGCGATCCTCACCCCGATCCATCAGTCCACCACCTTCGTCCAGGAGTCGGTCGACGACTACATGGCAAAGGGATACTCCTATTCGCGCGCCGGCAACCCGACGGTGGCGGCGTTCGAGCGGCGCATCGCCGCACTGGAGGAAGGCGTGGCGGCGACCGCCTACGGCACCGGGATGGCGGCGACGTCGGCGGTGATGCTCGGTCTCCTCGAAGCGGGTGACCACGTCATCGTGTCCGATGTCGTCTACGGGGGCACCCATCGGTTCGCCACCAAGGTGATGGCGAAGTTCGGCGTCGAGTTCTCTTTCGTCGACACCTCCAACCCGGCGAACGTCGGCTCGGCCCTACGTGATTCGACGGCGCTGATCTTCACCGAGACGCCCGCCAATCCGACCTTGAAGCTGACGGACCTCGCCGCCGTGTCCGAGATCGCCAGGGCGGCAGGGGTGGTCCACGCCGTAGACAACACATTCCTGACCCCCTACTACCAGCGGCCGCTGGAACTCGGCGCCGACCTCGTGGTGCACTCGACGACGAAGTACCTCGATGGCCACAACGCCACCCTCGGCGGGGCGGTGGTCGCCGCCGGCGAAGAGCTGCACGAGAAGATGCGGTTCATCCAGAAGTCGGGCGGATTCATCATGTCCCCGCAGGTGGCGTGGCTCACGCTCCAGGGTTCCAAGACGCTGTCGGAGCGGATGGACCGCCAGTCGGCCAACGCCATGGCGGTCGCCGAGTTCCTCGAGGGCCATCCCAAGGTGGAACGTGTCGCCTACCCGGGCCTGGATTCGTTCCCCCAGCACGAGCTGGCGAAGACCCAGTCGAGTGGATTCGGGGCGATGGCCTGGTTCGAGGTGAAGGGCGGTGTCGAGGCAGGCAAGCAGCTGATGAAGTCGGTCAGCCTGTGGTCGCTGGCCGAGAACCTCGGTTCGGTCGAATCGCTCATCACCCACCCGGTGACGATGACCCACGGCGACATGACGCCGGCCGAGCGGGCGGCGGTCGGGATCACCGACGGCCTCGTCAGGCTGTCGGTGGGCCTGGAGGACGTCGAAGACCTGATCGCCGATCTGGAGCAGGCGCTGGAGACGGTGTAGACGCCGGGGCGGCCGACACCGGCGATCGGTCGTCAGCGGACGGCCGGCTGGGATGCCCGTGACTTGTGGGTCACCGTGAGATGAATGCGCTCGCGAGCGAGGCCCGACCGGTGTGGGTTCAGTTGCTGATTGCTGATCGCTGACGGCTAGATCGTGAACCCGTGTGAGCTCATCCACTCGTCGTTGAACACCTTTTCCAGGTAGCCGCGGCCCGAATCGGGCAGGATGACCACCACCAGTCTGTCGTGGTCCTCGGCGGCGACCTGAATCGCGGCGTGGGCGGCCATGCCGCACGAGCCACCGACCAGCAGGCCCTCTTCGCGGGCGAGGCGGCGGGTCATGGTGAACGACTCCTGGTCGTCGACCATGATGAAGCGGTCGATCAGGTCGAGGTCGACCGTCTCGGGGTAGAAGTCCTCGCCGACCCCCTCGACGTAGTACTGATGGATGTCGCCGTCCGGTCCGGCGGTGTAGATGGACCCTTCCGGGTCGGCGCCCACCAGTTCGACGGTGGGCTTCTGCGCCTTCAGGTACCGGCCGGTGCCGGTGATGGTTCCCCCGGTGCCCACTCCCGCCACCAGCACGTCGATCTGTCCGCCGGTCTGTCGCCAGATCTCGGGTCCCGTCGTCTGCTCGTGGGCGAGCGGGTTGGCCTGGTTGAAATACTGGTTGGGGTTGTAGGCCCCGTCGATCTCCTCGGTGAGCCGCCGGGCCACCCCGTAATAGGAGTCGTCGTCCTCGGGGAGCAGCTCGGTGGGGGTGACGATCACCTCGACGCCGTACGCCGCCAGCTGATCGATCTTGGCCTGGGAGACCTTGTCCGGAACGGTGCAGATCACCCGGTAGCCGCGTACCGCGCCGACGAGGGCGAGCCCCACCCCGGTGTTGCCGGACGTCGGCTCGATGATGGTTCCGCCCGGTCGGAGCAGCCCGCGTCGTTCGGCGTCGTCGATCATCGCCACCGCGATACGCTCTTTGATCGATCCGCCGGGGTTCATGTGCTCGACCTTGGCCACCAGGGTCCCCGGCGGATGCAGCCGTCCGAGCCTCACCAGCGGCGTGTTGCCGATCGCGTCGACCACGGTGTCGAAGATCTCCATAGGTGGCGAGCGTACCGCCTCGCCCGAGCGATCAGCGATCGGCCGTCGGCTGCCGGCCAGAGCCACGCCGGTGGCCCGGCCTCCGCCGCGCAGCGCATGACGATCGGTGTTCGGGCCAACCGGAACCCCCCGGGGTCCCTTGCTGTAGCGTGGACCCATGTCCGCTCTCACCGTCGTCGCGAACCGTCTGCCCGTGCGCTTCGACGAGGCGAAGGGCGAATGGGAACCGAGCCCCGGCGGGCTGGTGGCAGCCCTCGCCCCCGTGCTGCGGGAGCGATCCGGCCGATGGGTGGGCTGGGTCGGCTCGCCCGACCGCCAGGACCAGCCATTCGAGACGGACGGATTCCTCAACGTTCCCGTCCCGCTGTCGTCCCTGGAGGTCGAGGACTACTACGAGGGGTTCTGCAACGGCACCGTCTGGCCGCTCTACCACGACGCCATCCGCCCGGTGGAGATGCACCGGCACTGGTGGCGGCTCTACCAGGAGATCAACCGGCGGTTCGCGGACGTCGCCGCGTCGACGCTCCGGCCCGGCGAGAGCGTGTGGGTGCAGGACTACCAGTTGCAGCTCGTGCCGCGGATGATCCGCGACCGCCGCGAAGACGTCCGCATCGGGTTCTTCCTGCACATCCCCTTCCCGCCCCCCGAGATCTTCAGCCGGCTGCCCTGGCGCAGGCAGATCATCGAGGGGCTGCTGGGCGCCGATGTGGTGGCGTTCCACACCCGCCGCGATGTCCTCAACTTCGCCCGGTCTGCCCGCGAGCACGCCGAGATCACCGGCCCGGCACACAGGCTCTCGGTGGGCGACAGGACGGTTCGGGTCGAGTCCGTCCCGATCTCGATCGACTACGAGTCGTATGCCGGGCCCGCCGCCGGGCCGGACGTGACCGAGGCGGCCCGCCGGGTCCGGCTCGACCTGGGCGACCCCGACTTCGTGATGCTCGGGGTCGACCGCCTCGACTACACCAAGGGAATCGACATCCGTCTGCGGGCCTTCGAGACCCTGCTGGAGCGACGCCCCGATCTGCACGGAAGAGTCGTGATGGTCCAACTCGCCGTCCCCAGCCGGGAGGCAGTGGGGGAGTATCAGCTCATCCGCGACGACGTCGAGCGCCTGGTCGGCCGGATCAACGGCGCCTACGGGCGCACCGAGTGGGTGCCCGTTCACTACCGGTATCGCTCCCTGCCCCGGGAGGAGCTGATCGCCCACTACCGGGCGGCGGACGTGCTGGCGGTGACGCCTCTACGCGACGGCATGAATCTGGTCGCCAAGGAGTACGTTGCCTGCCGGGTCGACGACAACGGGGCTCTGGTCCTGAGCGAGTTCGCCGGTGCGGCCGAGCAGCTGACCGCGGCGATCATCGTCAACCCCTACGACGTCGACGCGCTGGCCGATGCCCTCGGCAGGGCGGTCGACATGAACGCCGTCGAACAGCGGCGCCGAATGACGGCGCTTCGGCGTGGGGTGCGGCGCTCGAACGTGTACGCCTGGGCACACGAGTGCCTGGCGGCGATCGACGGCTGAGGTCGCGTTCCGGGGTCGCCTCCCGGGGTCGGGCTCGGTCCGCCGGAGGGCCGGTACCATCACCATCCGTGCGGTCTCTGCGGCTCTCCTGGACGGTGCTTGCCGCCAACGTGGTTGTCATCGTCGGCGGCGGTCTCGTTCGCGCCACCGGTTCCGGCGCAGGCTGCGGCCGGTCATGGCCCACCTGCCAGGGTGAGGTCCTCCCGGCGCTGCGAGGCGCCACCGCCATCGAGTTCTCCCACCGGATCCTCACCGTGGTCGCCGGCCTCGCCGGGCTGGCGCTGCTGCGGGCGGTGTTCAGGGAGTTTCGCAAGGGCCATCCTTCGCGCAAGGCGGTGACGGTGGCCGCCGGGCTGTTCGCGCTCGAAGGGCTGATCGGCAGGGCGCTGGTCGAAGGAGGATGGGTGGCCGACGACGCCAGCCTTGCCCGGGCGGTGATCGTGCCGCTCCACCTGATGAACACGTTCCTGCTCCTGGCCGCGCTGACGCTCACGGTGGCGTTCGTGTCGGGGCTCGGGCCGATTCGGGTGGGGCGGGGAGCGATACCCCATCTGGCGGTGGCCCTGGGGGCGGTGGTGGTGGCGACAACCGGTTCGATCACCGGCCTGGCCGACACGCTGTTCCCGAGGGACTTCTCGCTGGGCACGGCCCTCGTCTCCGACGAGCACTTCTTGACCCAGCTCCGCCTGATCCACCCCTTCGTGTCGGTCGCCCTCGTGGCGGCGGTGGTGCTGTTGGGTCGCAGGGTGCCTGGCCGGGGAGCGCGGATTGCGGTGGGCGTGGCGTTCGTGCAGCTGGCGGTCGGACCTCTCAACGTGGTTCTCGGGGCGCCCGTGTGGTTGTCGCTCGTCCATCTGGCGCTGGCCGACGCGTTCTGGGTTGCCTGGGTCTGGTCGCTGGTGGAGGCCGGCCAGCAGTCGGTCGAACCGATTCCGGTGCATTCGGAATAGCGTTCACGCAACCGGTGTTGCACAATGTTCGTACGTTTTCCGACGTCGTGCACAGGACTGGCGGATGCCGCACACATATCAGGACTTGATCGCTCGAGCCAAGGCCGAGATCCGGGAGGTCACCCCCGGCGAGCTCGAGGCGCGCCTCGGCGAAGACTTCGTACTGGTCGACGTGCGCGAGTCAGACGAGTTCGAGCAGGGTGCCATCGTCGGCGCCAAGCTGATTCCCCGCGGCGTGCTGGAGTCGAACATCCCCATGCACGTTCCCGACCCCGGCAGGGAGATCATCCTGTACTGCGCGGTGGGCGCCCGCTCGGCGCTGGCCGCCAAGGCCCTCCAGGAAATGGGCTACGCCAACGTGGCTTCCCTGGCCGGCGGCTTCGGCCGGTGGAAGGCCGAGGGCCGCTCGTGGCAGGAGCCGGTCACCCTGTCGAAGGATCAGAAGAGGCGCTACAGCCGTCACACCCTGCTCCCCGAGGTCGGTGAAGAAGGGCAGGCCAGACTGCTCGACTCCAAGGTGCTGCTGGTGGGAGCCGGTGGCCTTGGATCCCCCGCAGCGCTCTACCTGGCCGCCGCCGGCGTGGGGACGCTCGGCATCGTCGACTTCGACGTGGTCGACGAGTCCAATCTGCAGCGCCAGATCCTGCACAACTTCGAGCGCATCGGGGTGGCAAAAGTCGAATCGGCTCGCGAGACGCTCCAGGCGCTGAACCCGGACGTGAAGATCGAGCCGTACATGGAGCGGCTGGGCGCCGACAACGTCCTGGACATCATGTCGGGCTACGACATCGTGGTCGACGGCGGCGACAACTTCCCCACCCGCTACCTGGTCAACGACGCCTCGCTCCACCTCCGCATCCCGGTGGTCCACGGGGCGATCTTCCGCTTCGAGGGACAGGCGAGCGTGTTTCACCCCTATGAGGGTCCCTGCTACCGCTGCCTGTTCCCTCAGCCTCCTCCCCCCGAACTGGCGCCGTCGTGCGCAGAGGCCGGGGTGCTGGGAGTGCTGCCCGGGATCATCGGTTCCATCGAGGCGATGGAGGCGATCAAGCTGATCCTGGGGATCGGCGAGCCGCTGGTCGGCAAGCTGCTCACCTACGACGCCCTCACCCAGGAGTTCCGCCAGCTCAAACTGCGCCGGAACCCAGACTGTCCCTCCTGTTCCAATGAGGCGATGCCGCCGGCGATCGTCGAGTACGACGATCTGTGTATGCCGGCCGGGTCGGTCGCACGAACCGTCTGAACGCCGCCCCGGCCGCCGTCACCTCCCCATCTCCGGTGAATCCCCGCGCGGGGACCCGGATCCTCGTGTCAGGAGCAGAACGTGTCTTCATCCACTTCGACAGTCGACATCAACATCCCCCGCTTCAACCAGGCGGTCGTCGCCGTTCTCACCGCGCTGGCGTTCGTCGTCCAATCGCCGCTGCTGGTGACCGTCACGTTCCTGGTGCTCGTGGTGTCATGGGTGGGCGGTCCCCGAATTGCCCCGCTCACCCAGCTCTACGTGCGTCTGGTGCGGCCGCGGCTCGACCCCGACGGTCCCGGCGAGTTCGAACCGGCGGCTCCCCCCCGGTTCGCCCAGCAGGTGGGCTCGCTGTTCCTGGGGACGGGGTCGATTCTGCTGGCGGCGGGCCTCCCGGCTGCCGGATGGTCGCTGGTGCTGGTCGTGACGGCCCTGTCCACCCTGGCGGCCGCCACCCGCATCTGCGTCGGATGCATCCTCTACCGGAGGGTGGCGGCCCGATGACCGAACGTGTCCTCCTGGTCGGGGTCGTTGTCGCGGTCGCATTCCTGGCGATGGCGCTGTGGGAGCGGCGGCCGACCTCGCGCGTCGGGGCCGGACCCGGCGTGACGCTCGTGACCGGCCCCGACTGCCGGATGTGCACCCAGGCGGTGGAGGTGCTCGGGCGCCACGGAGTCGAGCCCAGGTTGGTCGACGCGGCGGAGGCGTCTGGCCTCGGGGTCCGCTCGGTTCCCACCGTGTTCGTGACGGGGTCGGACGGAGCGCTGCTGTTGCGCCGCTCGGGCCGCACCGTGATCACCGACGCCATCCGGATCGCCGAGCTGGCCCGTGGAGATCGCATCACATGACCGTCGAAATCCATCCCGAGATCCGCGAGGCGATGCTCGTCCACGCCTACAACTGCCACCCGGAGGAGTCGTGCGGGCTGCTGGCCGGCGACGACTCGGGGGCGATCCGGATGGCGTACCCGCTCACCAACGTCCTTCGCTCCCCCACCAACTACACGATCGACCCCGGCGAGCACTTCCGGGCGCTGAAGCATGCCGAGCGCCAGGGGTGGGACATCGTCGGGGTGTTCCACTCCCACCCCCACACGGAGGCCTATCCCTCTCCCACCGACGTGCGCCTCGCCCCCGAGCCCGACTGGCTCTACGTGCTGGTGGGGATGGAGCAGCTCGACCGTCCTGACGTGCGGGGCTTCCACATCCGCCAGGGCCTGATCACCGAGATACCGATCCGACTCACCGAAAACGGAAGGAACCGACCATGACCGCCACCGTCAACCTGCCGACCATCCTCCGCAGCCATGCCGCCGGCAGCCGCAGGATCGAGGTGTCCGGCACCACCGTGGGAGAGGTGTTCGCCGACATCTCCCGGCGCTACCCCACGCTCGGTGAGCAGCTCATCTCCGCTCAGGGCGACCTGCCCGTGTTCGTCAACGTGTTCGTCGACGACGAGGACATCCGCTATCTCGAGGGCCTCGACACCCCTGTCGGCGAGAGAACCGAGATCACGATCCTCCCGGCCGTGGCGGGCGGCGCCGTCACATGACCGTCGCGGTCTCCGCCGTGGACCTGACCCGGTTCGGCGTCGCCGAGACGCCGCTGGTCGCCCTCGATGCGGTGGCGCCTCCCGGTGTGCACCTCTTCGCCAAGTGCGAGTGGCAGCTTCCGACGGGCTCTGTGAAGGATCGGGTGGCCGCCTCGATGGTGGCCCTGGCGCAGGACGAAGGGCGGATCGCGGACGGGACCCGTCTGCTGGAATCGTCCTCCGGCAACACCGGCATCGCGCTGGCGCGCATCGCCGCGCTGACGGGAACGCCGTTGACGGTGATGGTCCCGGACAACGTGTCCCGGGAGCGGATCGAACTGCTCTCGGCCTTCGGGGCGCACATCGAGATGACGCCCGGTGCAGAGGGCTCGAACGGCGCGGTCCGCAGGGCGGAGGCGCGGGCCGCCCAGACAGGCGAGCTGATGCTGCACCAGTACGAGAATCCCGCCAATCCCGCCGCCCACGAGGTCACCACCGGCCCCGAGGTGATCCGCCAGGTCGCCGCCGCCGGCCACGACCGGGTGGATGCCTTCGTCGCGTCTCTCGGAACGGGCGGAACCGTGATGGGGGTGGGGCGGGCGCTTCGCCGGGTGTGGCCGGATGTGACGGTGGTCGCCGCCGAGCCGCCGGCGGGGGAGTCGATCGCCGGGCTCCGCACGATGGCGGACGGCTACATCCCTCCCGTCTTCGACCCGTCGGCAATCGACCGGAAGCTGCTCGTGCGGTCGCGTGACTCGATCGTCATGACCAGGCGCCTGCTGGCCGAACAGGGCCTGTTCGTGGGGCCTTCGTCCGGGGCGGCGGTGCATGCCGCCGTCAAGGTCGCCTCGCGCCTGTCCCCAGGGTCGGTGATCGTGACGGTGTTGCCCGATGCCGGATGGAAGTACCTCTCGACCGGCATCTTCGGCGGGTCGATCGACGAGGCCGAAGCCCGGGTGATCGACGCGACCTTGTGGTGATAGCCTCGGGCGGTGGCAGTTCCCAAACCTCCCAGGGAGGGCGATGAGCGCCAGACGCTGGTCGCCTTCCTCGACTACTACCGGGCGGTCGTCGCCGACAAGGCTTCGGGCCTGACCTCCGCCCAACTCGACATGCGGCTCGGCCCGTCGACCCTGACCCTGGGGGGCATCGTCCATCACCTCGCCCTGGTCGAGAACTGGTGGTTTCACCAGGTCCTGCTCGGGCTGGAGCCGGACGAGCCGTGGAAGGGCGCCCCGTGGGGGGAAGATCGCGACTGGGACTTCACCGTGGCGGCCTCCCTGGACCCGCAGACGATCCTCGACCGGTATGGGACCGAGTGCGAGCGCGCCAGGGCAGCCGTCGACTCGGTCGGCGACCTCGAACGTGTGTCGGTGTGGCGGAACGCGCGTGGCGAAGGCTTCTCGCTGCGCTGGATCCTCGTCCACATGATCGAAGAGACTGCCCGGCATGCCGGCCACGCCGACCTGATCAGGGAGTCGATCGATGGCGCAACCGGAGACTTCCGCGACGATGGGGAGTAGCCGCCGGGACCGACCCGGTGCCCGGTGGTGCCCGAGATGACCGGAGGGCCACTCGGCGCGATCGAAGCCGGTGGGACCAAGTTCGTGTGCGCGGTGGGCACGGGTCCGGACGACGTCTGGGAGCGGGTGCGAATCGACACGGCCGACCCCCGGGACACCCTGGAGGCGGCGATCGGCTTCTTCGCCGCGGGGCCTCCCCTCGATGCGATCGGGATCGCCGCGTTCGGCCCGCTCGAGCTGCGGGCAGGCCATCCCGACTACGGCCACATCACCACCACGCCCAAGCCGGGGTGGGCGGGGACCGACCTGGTCGGTCCCGTCCGGGCGGCGCTCGAGGTGCCGGTCGCGATCGACACAGACGTCAACGCTGCAGGGCTCGGCGAATGGCGCTGGGGTGCCGGACAGGGGCTGTCCAACCTGGTGTACCTGACCGTCGGGACGGGGATCGGTGGTGGGGCAATCGTCGACGGGCGGCCGGTGACCGGCCTGGTCCACCCCGAGATGGGGCACGTCTCGGTCGAACGTCTCGAAGGAGACGCCTTTCCCGGTGTCTGCCCGTTCCACGGCGACTGCTTCGAAGGCATGGCCTCCGGGCCCGCCATCGAGGCGAGGTGGGGGCGGCGCGGTGAGGAACTGGGCGTGCTGACCGAACAGGCGGTCTCGGTCGAATCCCACTACCTGGCTGCCGGCATCCGCAACATCGTGTTCACGCTGGCCCCGCAGCGGGTGATCGTGGGCGGCGGAGTGGGCCGGATTCCCGGCCTGGTCGAGCATGCCAACCGCCGGCTGGTCGGGCTGATGGCGGGATACGCCGTCCAGCCCGAACACGAGGCCGGATTCATCGTGACCCCCGGGCTGGGCGAGGACTCCGGCATCGCGGGCGGGTTCGCCCTCGCCCGGGCGGCCGTCGGCTCCGATCGGCGCGGCGGCACCCCGTAGCCGGGCGTGTCCGCACCCTCCAGACGAGCGTTCTAGCCTGGGGACGTGATCTGGAAAATCGAACTAGGAACCGCGGTCCTCTACGGGATTCGCGATGGCCAGACCGACCGCGACCCGATCGAGTTCCTCATCGGCTCGAACCCCGAGGCGCTGGCCCGGTATCCGCAGTACCTCACCGCCGACGGGCTGATGACCAACAGCTTCTCGTGCTACCTCTTCGACACCGGGAGCAGGCGGGTCCTGGTCGACACCGGCTTCGGCTACAACGCCCATGGCGGCGTCGGCGCCATGCCGGCGGCGCTCGAGACGCTCGGGGTGGCCCCGGGCGACATCGACCATGTGGTGTTCACCCACATGCACCCCGACCACATCCTCGGCTCGCTCGATGCCGATCAGGCTCCGCTCTTCGCCAACGCCTCCCATGCCACGCTGAAGAGGGAGGTCGACCACTGGAGGAGCGGGACGGACGACCGCTCCGTCGGCATCGCCCGGGTCGCCGGCATCCTCGATGGGGCGGGACTGCTCGACGCCGCGGACGAGCCGGGCCAGATCGTTCCCGGCGTCACCACCTTCGCGTCATACGGCCACACCCCCGGCCACACCGCGGTCAGGCTGTCGTCGGGCGACGACGAAGTGGTCATCGCCGGCGACCTCACGTTCAGCCAGATGCAGATCGAGTACACCGACTGGAACTTCCCCTACGACGTCGACAAGCCGCGTGCCGCCGCCGCACGTGCGGAGTTCTTCGACATGCTCGCCGACTCGGGGGTGCCGTACGTGGCGGGACACTACGTGCACCCGGGATACGGCAGGGTCGTCGTCACGGCCGAGGGTCGCCGCTACGAGGCCCTCCCCGTGACCGAGATCGCCTAGGGGGTTTCCTCCGGCGAGGTGCGGACAAGCCGGCGCGCCAGGAGCGCCGGGTCGTTCACGGGTGCGTCGCAGACGAAGTCGTGGCACACGTACGCATTGGGCTCGCCGCCGGCCCGCCCGGCGAGAAGCGGCACGGCGCCCTGTCCCGAACCGTCGCGGTCCACCGCCAGCACCAGTCCGGGCCGGGGCGAAGACCAGACGACCCGCTCCAGCGAGCGCGTGTCGTCTCCGACGATCGCCACCTCCGACGGGCCTTCGGCCAGACCGGTCAGAACGGTGAGGAGGTGCCCGGCCGCGGAAGGGTGGCGCTCGATGAGCAGACCTCCGGCAGTCACCGTGCGCTCGGCCAGCACCCGCAGGTCGTGATCTCCCTCGTACCGGGAGGCCAGGAGCAGGGCCTCGGCGGCCATCGAGTTGCCGGAGGGATGCGGGTTGTCCATCTGGTCCTTGGGGCGGGTGACGAGGGGGTCGGCGTCGCGGCCGGTGGTGAAGAAGCCGCCGGCGGGATCACCGAACAGTTCGGGGATGGCGCGGGTGGTCGCAACCGCCCGGGTGTACCACTCGGTCTCCCCGGTGGCGGCGTAGAGCGCGAACAGCCCGGTGGCAACCGCCCCGTAGTCCTCGAGGAAGGCCGGTGTGGATGCGTGACCCTCCGACCAGGAGCGGAGCAGGCGGCCGTCCTCCCTCGTCAGCCGCGTGTGAATGAACCTGGCGCACGCTCTGGCGCGGTCCAACAGGTCCTCGCGCTCGGTGATCGCCCCGGCCTCGGCGAAGGCGCGGAGGGCCATGCCGTTCCACGAGGCGATCACCTTGTGGTCGAGGCCCGGTCTGATGCGGGCCGACCGGGCGGCGAAAAGGGCGTCGACGGCCGCGGACCGGGCCGCCGCCACCCGGTCGAGGTCGACACCGTGGCGATCGGCAACCTCTCCGGCCGTCGTCGCAAGATGGAGGATGTTCGAGCCTTCGAAGTTCCCTTCCGCCGTGACCCCGAACAGGTCGGCAACGATCGGGCCGTCGTCCGGTCCGGCCACCGCCAGGAACTCCTCCAGCGACCACACGTAGAACCGCCCCTCCTCGCCCTCCGAGTCGGCGTCTTCGGCGGCGAAGAACCCGCCGTCGGGGTGCGACAGGTCCCGCGCCAGGTACTCGAGGATCCGCTCTGCCACCTGGCGGAACTCGTCCTCATCGCAGATCTGCCATCCCCGCAGATAGATGCGGGCGAGGGTGGCGTTGTCGTAGAGCATCTTCTCGAAGTGGGGAACCAGCCACTCCGAGTCCACCGCGTACCGGGCGAATCCGCCGCCGATCTGGTCGTGGATCCCGCCCCGTGCCATCTTGAGGAGCGTCTGGCGAAGCATCGCCCGCGCCCGGGGGGCCCAGGGCCGGTCGGCGGCGTTGACCAGGAAGTCGAGCACGGACTGCTGGGGAAACTTGGGGGCGCCTCCGAAGCCCCCGTTCACCTGGTCGTACTCCCCGGCGAGGTGATCGTGGGCGGCGGCCAGGGCGGAGGCCGGGGGGAGCGTCTCCGCCGGGGGCAGGGTGCGGCTGATCGCCAGGCGGATCTTCTCTGCCTGCTCCTCCAGCTGGTCGCGGCGACCGTTCCACGCGTCTGATATGGCGGCCAGTACCCGGCGGAACCCGGGTCGCCCGGGCATGTCGGACTTCGGGAAGTAGGTGCCGGCATAGAACGGCCGGCCGTCGTGGTCGAGCCAGACGGTCATCGGCCAGCCGCCGTGCCCGGTGGTCGCCTGCACCGCCGCCATGTAGATGGCGTCGATGTCCGGCCGCTCCTCCCTGTCGACTTTGACGTTGACGAAGCCGCCGTTCATCTGGGCGGCGGTGGTCTCGTCCTCGAACGACTCGTGAGCCATCACGTGACACCAGTGACACGCCGAATAGCCCACCGACAGCAGGATCGGGACGTCCCGGCTGCGCGCCTCTGCGAACGCCTCTTCGCCCCATTCGTGCCAGTCGACCGGATTGTCCTGATGCTGGCGCAGGTAGGGCGAGGTGGACTCGGCGAGACGATTGGGCATGGGTTGAACCGTAGCGACGGACGCGCGTGCAGCCGGACTCGTGCCGCCGGCGAACGGCGACTCGGGACTTGCGGCTCGGGACTCGAGACGTGCGGCTCTGGCCGCCGGCCGGTGAGGGCGTACGCTCGATTCGTGGTGCCAGCGGCCTATCCCGCGGAGTTCGAATTCGATGTCCTGTTGCGGGACGGCGACGTGATCCATCTGCGCCCCGTCAGCCCTGAGGATGCGTCGCTCGAGGCAGCCTTCATCTCCCGGGTCGGCCCCCGGAGCATGTACCAGCGGTTCTTCCGGGCCAAGAAGGAGCTGACACCGGAAGAGCTGCGCTACTTCACCACCGTCGACTACGACGAGCGGATGGCGCTCATCGCTCTCGACGGCGACCGGATGGTGGCGGTCGGCCGCTACGACGTCACCTCCGGTCGGCAGTCGGACGGTGGGCGGGTGGCCGAGGTGGCCTTTCTGGTGGAGGACCGGTACCAGGGCCGGGGGATAGGCGCCCTGTTGCTGCAGCACCTGACGGTCTATGCCCGGTTGAAGGGGGTCACCGAGTTCAAGGCGTTCGTACTGGCGGACAACTTCGGGATGATGCGGCTGTTCCGCAGTTCCGGCTACAAGGTGGAGCCCTCTCTCGAAGAGGACGTCTACCGCGTCGAGTTCCCCACCGAGTACTCCATCGAGGCGCGGGCCGCAGACTGGGAGCACGAGCGGCGGGCGGTCACCGCCTCTTTGACCCCCCTCTTCTACCCCCGCACGGTGGCGGTGGTCGGCGCCGAGCAGGGCACCGACCACCCGGCCGGCCGCCTGCTCAAGAATCTGTTGCGCGGCTCGTACACCGGCATCGTCCATCCGGTGAACCCCGAGCGGGGGTTCGTCCATTCGGTGACGTGCTACCCGTCCGTGGGGGACATTCCCGACGACGTGGATCTGGCCTTCATCAGCGTTGCGCCCGAGGAGGTGATCGATGCCGTCGGGGCCTGTGGCGCCAGGGGTGTGCGGGCGGTGGTGGTGACGTCGTCGACGTCGGTTTCCCCCGATGACTGGCAGACCCGGTTGCTCCGGGCCACCCGCCGGTCGGGGATGCGCATGCTCGGCCCGGACTCGGCCGGAGTGGTCGTCACCAACGCGGAGGTGGGGCTGCACGGGCACACCGGCACTGCCTCCGTCATCGCGGGCCGGGTCGGGCTTGCCACCCAGTCGGGCGCCATCTCGACCGCCATCCTCCAGGATGCGGTGCGATTCGGCTGCGGTCTGTCGAGCTTCGTCTCGCTCGGCACGGCGGGGGACGTCACGGCCAACGATCTGGTGATCTACTGGGAGGGCGACCCGTTCACATCGGTGATCGCGCTGTACGTCGAGTCGGTGGGATCGGCGCGGCGGTTCGGCCGCCTGGCGCGGCGCGTCAGCCGGCACAAGCCGATCGTTGCGATCAAAGGCGGCCGGACCGCCATCGGCTCGGCTGCCGTCGAGGATGCAGCGATCGAGGCCCTGTTCCGCTCTGCCGGGGTGCTCCGTGCCGAGACGATCCACGAGATGTTCGACATCATCCGGCTGCTCTCCGGCCCCAGCCTGCCGATGGGTCGCCGGATCGCGGTCGTCGGGGACGCCCCGGGTCCCGCTTCGCTGGCGGCGAGAGCGCTGGAGGCCGCCGGTCTGGAGCTGCCCGCCGGGGTGAACCTCGACATCGGGGAGTTGGCCAATCCGGTGGTGGTTCCCACCGGGCGGTTGGGCGAGGTCGCAGACGCACTCAGGCAGTCGGGCGAGCTCGATGCCGTCGTCGTGGTGCAGGTGCCTCAACCGGGTGAGCCGGCCGCCATGGGGGTGGACGTCTCCACCGCCGGGCTCCCCGTGGTGGGCGTCCAGATGGGCATCTCCGACGAGGTGGCGGCGGCTTCGCCGCTGCCGGTCTACCCGTACCCGGAGTCTGCGGCCAGAGCGCTGGCCGCCGCCGTGCGGTACGCCGAGTGGCGCTCGCGGCCGGAGGGGGAGGTCCGCGAGTTCGCCGACGTCGACCGGCCGGGGGCGAAGAGCTTCCTCCAGAAGGCCGTCCGGCGCCTGGGGGACGAGGGCGGTTCCCTCGATCAGGACGAGCTTCACGAGCTGCTCCATCGCTACCGCATGCCGTTCGTCTCCCTGCAGCCGGTCGGACGGGTGGCGGTCACGATGCGGGAGGATCCACTGTTCGGTCCGCTCGTCGGATTCCGGATGTCCGGTGAGGTGAGCCGTCTGGCCGGGGACCAGTCGGTTCGGATCAACCCCCTCACCGATCTCGACGCCGCCGAGATGATCCGTGAAGTTCGATCGGCCGGGCTGTTGCTCGGCGGCGACGGGCACCCGCCGGCGGACGTCGCCGCGCTGGAGGAGATGATCCTGCGCTTCTCCTGTCTGGTGGAGGACCACCCCGAGATCGTCGAGATCCTGCTCGACCCGGTGGCCGTCGGCCCTGAGGGTTCGGGGGTTTCCGTCGAGTCTGCCCGGGTGCTGGTGCGCCCCCTGGAGGGAAGCCTGTCGCCCAGCCGGAAGGACGTACCGGGCAGGATGCTGTAGAGCCGCACGTGGGGGAATACCGTCCGCCGGTGGTGCGTTGGCAGGGGTGCAGCTGTGGGAGAGACCGGGGGACGCCAACCCGACCGGGACCGGCGGCGAACCGTGAACTCCGTCGTAAATGAGGGGTTCACAATTCGTTGCGATTGTGTCATATTGGTTGGCCGAGCCCCGACCTAGTGCTCGATTTCTCAATCCGCGACCCGGAGGAACAAGACCTGTGGCATCTGCCGACACGCGTCGTGACAAGGCGTCCGAAACCAAAGACAAGGCCCGGAAGTCCGTCGTCAGCAAACTGACCGACGAGCGCGGCCGCCTCACGACCGATCTCGTGTCGCAGTACCTCACTGCGATCGGTGAGTACGAGTTGCTCACCGCCGAACAAGAGGTCGAGCTGGCACAGCAGATCGAGGCAGGTGAGGAGGCCGCCGAGCGGCTGGACAAGGGCGACTTCTCCTCCAAGAAGGAAGAGATCGAGGTTCGCCGGCTGGAGCGCAAGGGTCGGGAGGCCAAGGACGCCTTCCTCACCGCCAACCTTCGCCTGGTGGTGGCCAATGCCCGGCGCTACGCCAACACCTCCGGCATCGACTTCCTCGACCTGATCCAGGAGGGCAACCTGGGTCTGATCCGCGCGGTCGAGAAGTTCGACTGGCGCAAGGGCTTCAAGTTCTCGACCTACGCCACGTGGTGGATCCGCCAGGCGATCACCCGGGCGATCGCCGACAAGTCGCGGACCGTCCGTATTCCCGTTCATCTCCATGACACGCTGGCGGCCGTGCGCGCCGCCCAGGCCAGCCTCAAGGCCGAGCTCGGGCGCGACCCGCGGCCCGAGGAGATCGCCGAAGAGGCCGGAGTGACCGTCGACAAGGTCGAGCTTGCGCTCGGCGTGGCCGATACCGTCTCGCTCGAGCAGCCCGTCGGTGAGGACGGCGCCCAGCTCGGTGACTTCATCGAGGACGAGGACGCCGCCGATCCGGTGCAGATCACCGAGGAGATGGACGTCGCCAACTCGCTGCGCAAGTCGATCGAGCGTCTCCCTCAGCGCGAGGGCCGGATCCTGGCCCTGCGCTACGGCTTCTACGACGGCGTGCCGCGCACGCTCGAGGAGATCGGCGAGGAGTTCAACCTCACCCGTGAGCGCATCCGCCAGCTCGAGAAGCTGGCCCTGTGCCGTCTGCGTCACCCCTCCTTCGGGATCCGCGAGCAAGACCTGATCTGAGGTCCGGCGCCTGCGGCGCCGGTCTACCACGCGCAGACCCCTGAAGTCGGCGACAACGCCGCCTGTATCCGACCGCGAACCGCCGAGGGACCCCGCGAGGTTCCACGTCTCTTCGGCCCGGCTCCAGCACGCCGTCGATGGGCTACGCTCGCGTCATGGACCTCGGTGATCTCGTCAGCGGCGCCCCCTTCGTGTGCGGGCCGGACACCAATCTCGTGGAGGTCGCCACCGTGATGGCGGCGCGCGGATATGGGTCGGCGGGCGTGGTGGACGGACGGACACTGCTGGGGGTGATCACCGAGCGCGACCTCGTGCGGGCCATCGCCGCCGGCGCGGACATGGCCGACGAGCCGGTTCGTCGTTGGATGAGCCCCGACCCAGACGTGTTCGATTCTCGCACCGACCTGTTCGAAGCCGCCGAATGGCTGATCGAGTCCGGGTACCGGCATCTCCCCGTCGTGGGCAGCTCCGGCGATCTCGAGGGCATCGTGTCGCTGCGGGATCTGCTGGCGTCGATCCTCGAGGCCCTCGAAGAGGAGTGACGGCAGGTTTTCATCCTCGCCGGCACTTCCGGGAGCAACCGAGGAGATCGACGGGGTATGCTCGCCGTCTGGTGAGAAGAGAGTTCACCGTCGCGTCGCATTGGAAATGGCTGGGAGTGTTCGCGCTGCTGCTGGCCGTGTTCCTGTCTGCGCTGCCGGTCACGGCCCAGGAAGGCGGCGGGGAGGCGGTCGCCACCCGGCTCCGGTACGAGGACGAGAACGGCGATCGTCAGCCGGTGCAAGGGGCGACGGTCCGCGTCGAGCGGGACGGCGAAACGATCGGTGAGGGAACCACCGATGCGGAAGGAAACTTCGAGCTCCCCGTTCCCGGACCGGGCAGCTACACGCTGATCCTGGACCTCGCCACCATCCCCGACGGTGTGTTCATCCGCGAGTCCGGCCGCGAGGTGGCGGTGGTGGAGGTGCTGCTCGAACAGACCGGCCGCGCCATCTTCGCGTTGAGCACTACGCCCACCGTGTCCCCGGAGGCCGGCGATGTCGGTGGCGTCGTCAGCTTCTCCATGCGGGCCTTGGTGCAGCTCACCGTGGAGGGCATCAAGCTGGGGCTGTTCCTGGCCATGGCCGCCATCGGGCTGTCGCTGATCTTCGGCACCACGGGTCTGACCAACTTCGCTCACGGCGAGATGATCGGCTTCGGGATGCTGATGGCCTATTTCTTCAACTTCTTCGGCCTCGCGGGCGTGTTCGGCTTCCTCTCGGGCCTGCCCCCGCCTTTTGGCGCGGGGGTCAACCTGATCATCGCCATCGTCATCGCCACCGCCCTGGGTGGCGGGCTCGGGTGGCTCATGGACAGGGTCATCTTCATGCCGCTGCGGACGCGGGGCGTCTCGGTGATCGCTCAGATGGTGGTGACCATCGGCCTGGCGATTCTCATCCGCTACATGTATCTGTTCTCCTTCGGCGGGTCCCCCCGCTTCTACGCCGACTACACCGCCCAGGCGGGCATCTCGATCGGCATGGTCACCATCACCCCCAAGGACCTGATCTCGGGCCTGCTCTCGCTGATGATCCTGGTCGGCGTCGGCCTGTTCCTGAACTACACCCGGATGGGCAAGGCGATGCGGGCGGTGTCGGACAACCGCGACCTGGCCGAGTCGTCCGGTATCGACGTTCAGCGTGTGATCCGGTTCGTGTGGGTGTCGGGCGGAGCGCTCGCCGCCCTGGGAGGGGCGTTCATCGGACTGTCGGAGCAGGTGGCCTGGAACACCGGGTTCCGTTTTCTGCTGCTGATCTTCGCCGGGGTCATCCTCGGTGGCCTGGGGACGGCGTACGGCGCCCTGGTGGGGTGTCTGCTGGTCGGTGTGGGTATCCAGGTGTCGACCCTGTTCATCCCCACCGAGTTGAAGAATGTCGGTGCCCTGGCGGTGCTGATCCTGGTGCTGGTGTTCCGGCCCCAGGGCATCCTCGGACGAGCTGAGCGGATCGGTTAGGTGATGCGATGATCGACTGGGGATTCATCTTCGAACAGAGCCTCGCACAGGCGGTCGACTTCAACGCCATCGCCTTCGTGCTGGCGGCGATGGGTCTGAACGTCCACTTCGGGTACGCAGGTCTCCTCAACTTCGGTCAGATCGGGTTCGTGGCGATGGGGGCATACGGGTTCGGCCTCACCGTCACCTTGTGGGGAATCGAATCGGTGTTCGTGGCCGTCGTCATCGGGCTCCTGTTCACGGTCGCCTTCTCGCTGATCCTCGGCATTCCCACCCTGCGCCTGCGGGCGGACTACCTGGCCATCGTCACGATCGCCGCCGCCGAGATCGTCCGGCTGGTTGCCCGATCCACCCCGATGCGCAACATCACCCGCGGGGCGGAAGGCCTCAACGAGTTCATCGACCCGTTCCGGTCGCTGAACCCGTTCAACCCGAGCGGGGTGTACGGGTTCGGCCCGTTCCAGTACCGGGGTCAGCAGGTGTTCGTGATCCTGGTGGGGTGGGCGCTGGTGGCCATCTGTCTCCTCGTGGTGTGGCAGCTGATGCGCAGCCCGTGGGGCCGGGTCGTGAAGGCGATCCGGGAGGACGAGGACGCGGCCCGGGCACTCGGGAAGAACGCCTACTGGTACAAGCTGCAGGCGCTCATGCTGGGCGGGGCGCTGGGCGGTCTCGCCGGAATGATCCTCGCCGTCGGCAACGCCACTGTGCAGCCCGACTTCTATGCCGCCGCCCAGACGTTCCTCTTCTGGCTGGTGCTGATCCTCGGCGGCGTCGGCAGGGTCTGGTCTCCGGTGGTCGGTGCGGTCATCTACTGGGTGCTGGTGACATTCATCCGCAACCTCGGCCGCCAGTTGGTGGCGGCAGGGATGGTGCCGACCAGTGTGATGGACACCAGCCAGGTGGACCAGATCCAGTTCTGGATCGTCGGTGCCGCTCTGGCGCTCTTGATGGTGTTCCGGCCGCAGGGAATCTTCGGTTCCAGGGAGGAGATGGCGCTCGATGCCCGCTGACGCGTCCCCCCATCCCCTCGACGGTGTCGCCTGGGAGCCGGGCGTCTCCAAGCCCGACCCGATCCTGGTGGTCGACAACATGCATCGGGCGTTCGGTGGCCTGGTGGCGGTCGACGTCGAACACGTCGAGGTGCAGCGCGGCCTCATCACCGCCCTCATCGGCCCGAACGGGGCGGGAAAGACCACCTTCTTCAACCTTCTCACCGGATTCGACAAGCCCGACAGCGGGCACTCGGTGTTCGACGGCGGGTCGATCGACAATCCCTCGCCCCACAGGCTCGCCCAGCAGGGGATGGTTCGCACCTTCCAGCTGACGAAGGCACTCACCAAGCTGTCCGTCATGGAGAACATGAAGCTCGGCGCCAAGCATCAGGCGGGCGAGCGGTTCCTGAAGTCGCTGTTCACTCCGCTGTGGCGGCCGCAGGAACAGGAGATCGAGAAGAGGGCAGATGTCCTGCTCTCCCGTTTCAAACTCGACCACATGCGAGACGAGTACGCCGGCACCCTGTCCGGTGGGCAGCGCAAGCTGCTCGAGATGGCTCGCTCGCTGATGGCAGAGCCGACACTGGTGATGCTCGACGAGCCGATGGCCGGTGTGAACCCTGCGTTGACCCAGTCGCTTCTCGACCACGTGAAGAGCCTGCGCGACGAGGGCATCACGGTGATGTTCGTCGAACACGACATGGATGTGGTGCGAGACATCTCCGACTGGGTGGTGGTGATGGCGGAGGGCCGGATCATCGCCGAGGGCCCGCCGGAGTCCATCGGCAAGAACCAGACGGTGATCGACGCCTACCTGGGCACCCACCACGACGCCCCGCTGGACCTCGAGCCGGAACCTGAGGTCGCGCCCGAGGCCCGGGCTGAGCAGGGGGAGGAAGAATGACCGAGCCTCTCATCGAGATCAAACAGGTGGTCGCCGGGTACCTGCCCGGAGTCCACATCCTCAACGGGGTCGACATGGTGCTCCACCCCGGGGAGCTGGTGGGGATCATCGGGCCCAACGGGGCAGGCAAGTCCACCATGCTCAAGGCCCTCTTCGGGCTGATCAACGTGTCGGCGGGGGATGTCACCTACAAGGGCGATGACATCACGCAGATGAAGGCCCACGAACTGGTGGAGCGCGGCATCGGGTACGTTCCGCAGAACGACAACGTGTTCCCCAGCCTCACCGTGGTCGAGAACCTGGAGATGGGGGTGTTCCTCCGGCCCAAACGGCTGTCGGAGCAGCTCGACAAGGTGCTGGGCATGTTCCCCCGGCTGGCCGAGCGAACCAACCAGCGGGCCGGCTCGCTGTCCGGCGGGGAGCGCCAGATGCTGGCGATGGGCCGGGCGCTGATGATGGAGCCCGAGGTGCTCCTGCTCGACGAGCCTTCGGCGGGTCTGTCCCCGGCGTTGCAGGACGAGGCGTTCATCCGCACCAAGGAGATCAACCGCACCGGGGTCGGCGTGGTCATGGTCGAGCAGAACGCCAGGCGCTGTCTGCAGATCTGCGACCGCGGCTACGTGCTCGACCAGGGCACCAACGCCTACACCGACACCGGAGCCAACCTCCTCAAGGACCCCAAGGTCATCGAGTTGTACCTGGGGACGCTCGCCAAGGTCAACTGAGCCTGCGGCTCAGGCCGGCGATCTCCCGCCTCACCCCAGAGGTACATACCGCGGTACCCCGTCGTTGGCGTCCTTCACGCCGTGCTGGCACTGGGGGACCGTCTTGAATGCCGCGATCAGGTCCGGGCTTCCGTATGCCGCCAGTTCGGGTTTGGCCACGTCAATCACCTTTTCGAAGTCGAGGAAGATGACGGGCACGATGTCCTGGTAGCTGGGCTCGCCATGGCGGTGGGCGTCGATCACCGTCGTCTTCAGTTCCTCGATGATGCGATTGCCGAAGAGCACACCGTCGATCACGTCCTGGACCATCAGGTCGACGAACGGTCCCGAGCCGATCAGCCGGATCTCCTCGTCGAGTCCCTGATTGACCCGGAGGGCGAGGTTGAACGCCGACATGTAGCGGTCCAGGCGATCGTCGGCCTCGTCGGTGCGCCGGGTGTCGTAGGACATGTCGTTCATGACCGCCCCGATGTTGAGCTGCCAGCGCCACAGAATCGGGCAGAGCTCTTCGGCCACCGCCACCATTTCGCGGCTGGGGGGAAGGGTGTTGTCGGTGGCGACGGTGGTGCAGGCCGACACGACCAGCAGACTCACCGTCACCCACACACGCCGCATCCCCGGAGTCTGCCAGCTTGGCGCCCCCTCCGTCTCTCGCCTGCGGCTCGAGCCACCTCCCCCGACGGGGGAGGAAACGGGGGGCTCGTTTCTCCCCCTCTTGGGGGGAGTCCCGCCGGAGGCGGGGAGGGGGGCTCTTGTTTCTCCCCCTCTTGGGGGGAGTCCC
>DATCZS010000019.1:0-9475 GCA_036525795.1 Acidimicrobiia bacterium
GCGCCGGTCGCACCGGCGATCAGCACGTGGGGGAGATCGGCGAGATCGAGGAGCACGGGCTTGCCCGAGATGTCCATCCCCAGGCCCACCGTGAGCGGATGCTCGGTGTCGGCGGCTTCGACGCTGCGCAGGATGTCTCCCAGCGACACGAGTCGGCGCTTCTTGTTGGGAACCTCGACGCCGATGGCGCTCTTCCCTGGGATCGGGACGAGCAGCCGGACGTCGGGAGTCGCCAGGGCGTACGCGATGTCGTGGCTGAGCCCCGAGACCTTGTTCACCTTCACGCCCGGCGCCAGCTCCACTTCGTAGCGGGTGACCGTGGGGCCGGGAACGATCTTGGTGAGCGAGGCGTCCACCCCGTGCTGGTGGAGGGTGTCCTCCAGTGCCCGGGCAGTGTCCTCGAGGCTGCGACGGTTCTGGTCCTCACCGCGGCCGAAGTCGAGCAACTCGAGAGGGGGAAGCTGATATCCCGACCCTGGGCGGGTGGGTACCTTGGTGGCCTTCGGTCGGGGAGCCGGCGGAGCAGCCGGCGCCTCCGGCGTGCGGTCGGCGACGGGGGCCTTCTTCTTGCCCGCCTGTCGCGTCGGCCTGGGAGCGGCGTGGCGCGCCGCCGGTCGATCCCGGCGCGGGGCCGAGGGCGGCCGCACATTGCGGGCGAACGCCCGCATCCCCCGGAGCAGTTGCGAAGTGGCGAGAAGCAGCTCGCGGACCGAGGTCCTCGTGAGCACCAGCACCCCCATCGCCACGACCGCTGCCAGCACCACGAATGCACCGGCCGTCCCGAGCGATCTCCGCAGTGGAAAGGCCAGCAACGAGCCGACAGCCCCGCCGCGTTCTTTGACCAGATCGATGCTGGCCGCGATCGAGACCGCCCCGGTGAGGAGGTGAAAGATGGCGAGCGAGCCGAGGAACACCGCTCCCGCACCGAGCAGGAGCCGCCCCGCACCGTCGCCGCGGCGTCCCAGCGCCATGGTCAGTCCCAGTCCGACGAGGAATACCGGCACCGCCCACGCCCACACGCCGAACAGGAGCCGCAGGCCGGAGTCGAGGAACCGCCCCACCGGACCGGCCTGTCCGAAGAAGGCGAGGACGATCAGCACGGCCACGACCATGAGAATCACGCCCCACACGTCGTCTGCCTGACGCCCCAACCGGTCCCGAAGGAAGGAACGCACCGCCGCCAGCGAGATGACGGGCTCCTTCGGGGTGGTCCGCGTTGTGGTCTTTGCCTTCGATGACACCCGCTTCCGCCCCGAGGTACCCCTACGGGTGGGTGTCTTCTTTGCCATCGCCGCCACAGTACCGAGCAAAGCCGCCCCATCCAATGACTGTCCGCGCGATTTCGCGCTGACGGTGGTCGGGGTCGGCATGATCGCGGGCCGTCGGCCCGGGGGTTCACACTCGAGAGACCCACCCCGGCCGTCATCCGCCCACCGGCGCCCGCGCCGTAGGCTGGCCGCATGCCAGTCTCGACGATCCCCTTCCCGTTCGATCGGATGGAGCCCGCAGAGATGCTGCGGCGCGCCGAGAGCTTTCGGGCGGAGATGGAGCGAAGACGGAGCGTTCGCCAGTTCAGTCCCGACCCGGTGCCGCGGCGGCTCATCGAGTTGGCGGTGGAAGCGGCGTCCACTGCGCCATCCGGAGCCCACCGCCAGCCCTGGCGATTCGCGATCACCGGCGACCCCGAGGTGAAACGGCGCATCAGAGAGGCCGCCGAGGCCGAGGAGCACGAGAACTACGTGGGTGGCCGTCTTCCCGACCACTGGCGCGAAGCGCTCGAACCACTCGGCACGGACTGGGAGAAGCCGTACCTCGAGACCGCTCCCTGGCTCGTCATCTTGTTCGAGGAGCGGCACGGATACGAGCCAGACGGCTCGACCCGCAAGAACTTCTACGTCAAGGAGTCCGTCGGGATCGCCGCCGGGCTGTTCATCACCGCCCTCCATCACATGGGCCTCGCCACCCTCACCCACACGCCGTCGCCGATGGCGTTTCTCCGCGAGCTGACAGGGCGTCCCGACAACGAGCGTCCGTTCTGTCTCTTCCCGATCGGATACCCGGCCGAGGGATGCCGGGTGCCAGACATCGCACGCAAGACACTCGACGAGGTGCTCGTCGAGATCGGAGCCGGCGCCCACGCGGCGCCGCAGCGACCGGACGGCGCCTAGGGGCAGGCCAGCGAGTCTTCGACCCGCGGCAGCGCCTCGACCCGCGGTCCGTCCACCAGGTAGGCGTAGATCTCGTGGTCGGCGCCGAGGAACAGCATGAATCGTTCGGTCGAGTATCCGGTGTACCGGGCATCGCGCGACAGCGAGCTGTTGGCGTCGTACGGGGCGATCAGCTCGACCGGCGGGAGCGACTCTTCCGGATCACGGGCGTAGCGGCGGAGTTCGCCCTGGGCCCCGTCACCCGGCGGATAGCGCAGGTCGAGAAAGCCGGCCCCCTCCCACGCAGGGCAGTCGGAGGCGTACAGCGCCACCGATTCCGGCCCTACGGGCCGGCCGGCCTCGTCCGTCCAGGCCTGGCCCGGGTGGGGTTCGAGTGTCACCAACTCTGCACAGGCGGCCAGGACCGAGACTGCGACCATCAGAACCAGCAGGCGAATTCGCACACCCACGATTGAAGCCGGATCCCGGCGCAGGGAGAAGCCGGAGCTCACACCTCGAGGATCACGGGCAGGAGGACGGGCTTGCGGGAGGTCTCGGCCCGGATGATCCGGGCGGCGGTCTGGCGAACCGCCTGCTGCAGGGCGGCGTGATCGACGCCGTCTCCCACACGGTCTTGCACCGTTTGTCTGACGGCCTCCGCCGCCTTCGAGAGCACCGCCTCCGGATCGTCCATCAATCCGTGACTGTCGAGGTCCGGTCCGTACACGATCTCACCGGTCTGATGGTCGATGACCACCGTGACCACGACCACCCCTTCGTCCGCCAGATGAGAACGGTCTCGCAACACCGCCCGCTTCACGTCGCCCACCGAGGAGCCGTCGAGATAGACGTATCCGGCGGGGACAGCCCGGCGCTCGACGGAGATCGAGTCACCATCGATGACGACCCTGTCGCCGTCTTCGAGCACTTCGACCCATGGCACGGACATCGAACGCGCCAGTTCGGCGTGGGCATGGAGCTGTCGGTATTCGCCGTGCACCGGGACGAAGGCCTCCGGGCGGACGACGTTGATGAACGTCAACAGCTCGTCTCGGGCGGCATGACCGGACACGTGGACGTGGGCGTTGCGACCGTGCCTCACCGTCGCGCCCCGTCTCACCAGCCGCGAGATCACCTTCGACACCGCCGTCTCGTTCCCGGGGATGGGGGTCGCAGATATCAGGATCGTGTCGCCCTCGCCCGGGTCGACGTACTTGTGCCGTCCCTGGGCCATCAGCGACAGTGCCGCGAACGGCTCACCCTGACTCCCGGTGGTGATCAAGAGCTGCTTCTCGGGCGGAAGCGCCATCAAGTCGCTGATGTCCACCACCTTGTCGGGCGGGATGTCGAGGACGCCGAGATCGAGTCCGACCTCGCTGTTTCGATGCATCGACCGCCCGAAGAAGGCCACGGTCCTGCCCGTGTCGATCCCCGCCCAGGCGATCTGCTGGACACGATGGATGTGGGACGAGAAGCAGGCGGCGACGACACGGCCCGGGGCGTTGCGGATGATGTCGCGGATCGGCTCGCCCAGAGACCGCTCCGACGGAACGAAGCCCGGCCGCTCGGCATTGGTGGAATCGGAGAGCAGCAGGCGCACCCCTTCGCGGCCTAGCTCGGCGAAGGCGGGGAGATCGGTCGGCTGCCCGTCGATCGGCGTCGGATCGAGCTTGAAGTCCCCCGAGTGGACGATCAGGCCTTCGGGCGTCTTCATGGCGACCGCGGTGGCGTCCGGCACGGAATGGCTCACTCTGATCAGGCGGAACTCGAACGCCCCATGGCTGGTCCACGGCCCCACTCCGATCGGGCGGAAATCGGCCTCGATGCCAAGTTCCTCGACCCGCCCCCGGGCCAGCTCGAGCGCCAGCTCGGTGCCGTAGACCGGGACGTTGATGTCGCGCAGGAAGTACGCGAGCGCCCCCATGTGGTCCTCGTGACCGTGGGTGATGAGGACGAACTCGACGTCTTCGACTCGCTCGACCAGCCAGCTCCAATCCGGGAACACGAGGTCCACACCCAGCATGTCCTCTTCCGGAAACATGAGTCCGACGTCGATCAGGCCGATCTTCCCGTCGATCTCGAACGCAGCGCAGTTTCGCCCGATCTCGCCGAGCCCGCCGAGGAAGGTGACGCTGACGCTCATCGGGAGTCCCGAAGATGGGACAGCGCCGACCCGATCGCCTCGAGGGTTGCCTCGGAGGGCGGCATGACCGGTAGTCGCGGTGCTCCGAGCGGCTCCCAGAACCGGCTCATCGCACCTCTGATCGGCCCCGGATTCGACTCGAGGAAGCACGCCCAGCACAGAGGCAACAGCTGCCGATGAAACAGGCGGGCCGCGTCCATGTCGCCGGCATGGGCGGCATCCACCATCGACTTCACCTCGCGGCCGGCGAGGTGGGACACCACCGAGACCACGCCGATCGCACCCACCGCCATCATCGGGAACGTGTACGAGTCCTGACCGGAGTACACGGCGAGTTGGGGGATCGTGCGGCACACCTCGGACGTGTGATCGATGTCCATGACCGCGTCCTTCACCGCCACGATTCGCGGGTGTTGGGCCAGTTCCGCCAGGGTGGGGATTCCGATGAGTCGGCCCGTGCGGCCAGGGATGTTGTAGAGGAGCACCGGTACCGCGCTGGCGTCGGCGATGGCGGAGAAGTGAGCGACGAGGCCGCGCTGCTCGGGCTTGGAGTAGTACGGCGTCACCGCCATCACCCCGTCCACCCCCACCTCGACCGCCCGGCGGGTGAGCTCCACGGACTCGGCGGTGTCATAGGTGCCGGTGCCCGCCACCACCACGGCCGTCTCCCCCACGGCACCCTTCACGATGCGGTACAGCTCCACCTTCTCGTCCGAGCTCAGGGTGGGCGACTCGCCGGTGGTGCCCGTCACGACGAGACCGTCCGACCCGGTCGCGACGAGATGGCGCGCCAGGCGTTCGGTGGTGTCACGGTCGAGTCCACCGTGCTCGTCGAAAGGCGTGATCATTGCCGTCAGCATCCGACCGAACGGTTCCACGATGCTCCTTGTTGGCTCCCCTTGGAGCTTAGGAGCCCGGCCGGCACCCCGAGCCACACGCGCCGCGGCGGAGATTCGGGATACCGAACAGGTACCCCGGGTCACACCTCTACCCTGGGCTCATGGGCAACGTCAAAGACATCTCCACGGCGGACTTCCCCACCCAGGTGATCGAACGGTCACACGAGATTCCGGTGGTGGTGGATTTCTGGGCGGAGTGGTGTGGTCCGTGCAAGGTGCTCGGTCCCACTCTCGAACGGCTGACGAACGAATCGGCCGGAGGCTGGGAACTGGCCAAGGTCGACGTCGATCAGAACCAGCAGCTCGCCATGCAGTTCGGGGTGCAGGGAATCCCCACCGTGGTGGCCTTCAAGGACGGAAGCCCGGTCTCCCGATTCACGGGCGCCCTCCCGGAGGCGCAGGTCCGCCAGTTCCTCGACCAGCTCCAGCCTTCAGAACTCGACCTCCTCGCCCAATCCGGAGAGGAGGCGCTGGAACGGGGCGACGACGCCGTCGCCGAACAGGCCTTTCGCTCCGTCCTCTCACAGGATGCCGGACACGAGGCAGCCGGCCTCGGTCTCGCCGGCCTGCTCCTCGAAGCCGGGGACCGCACGGGAGCCCTCGAAGTGCTGGCTCGGCTGGCGCGGACCGAAGACGTGAAGCGGCTCGAGGCATATGCCCGCCTCTCCGCGGACGAAGACGTCGACCTCGAGTCGCTGGCGGAGGCCGCCGCATCGGGAGCCGAGGCCGATCTGGTGGCCTACGCCCGCGGCCTGGTCGGTGCCGGCCGCCATGCCGATGCCCTCGAACCGTTGATCGAGGTGGTGACGCTGCGCGGCGACGAAGCAGACCAGGCCCGGCTGATGGCGCTCGACATCTTCGAACTGCTCGGACCGGATTCGCCGATCACCGGCGAGTACCGGCGCCGGTTGGCCTCAGCGCTGTTCTGAGCGACGACTTCCCACTCGCGGCGCGTCCTCCTACCCTCGGCTCACCTTCAGGAAGGAAGCCCCATGGCCCAGCAATGGCCTTCACCGCCGGAACTCACCATCGACGCGTCCGGGACGTACACCGCAACCCTCGACACCAACCACGGCGAGATCGCGATCTCCCTCGACGCGGGCCGTTCGCCGCTGACGGTGAACAACTTCGTCTTCCTCGCCCGGGAAGGGTTCTACGACGGAGTCGTCTTCCACCGTGTCATCCCCGGTTTCGTCGCCCAGGGCGGCGACCCCACAGGCACGGGCACGGGCGGGCCCGGCTACAGGTTCCGTGACGAGCTCGACGGACCGGGGACGTACTCGCGGGGCACCGTGGCCATGGCCAACGCCGGTCCCAACACCAACGGAAGCCAGTTCTTCATCTGCTTGGCGGAGGTGGGACTGCCCCACGCATACACCATCTTCGGGCAGGTCGCCGAAGGAATGGATGCAGTCGACGCCATCGCCGCGGTTCCCACCGACCGCCGCGACCGGCCGAGCGAGGACTGCGTCATCCGCACGGTGACGATCACCGAGCACTGAGCATGTCCACAGGGGCGGATGCCGGCGTCGGGTGCCGGACCCTGTCGACGGCCCTGGGAGCCCTGATCGGCTTCGCGGCGGGGGCCGCCATCCTCGGTCTGACGCTGATCGGCAACGATGCGTGCACCTCGGCGTGCGTCGGGTTCGGCTTCGCCGCCTACGCCGCCGGGCTTCCTCTGTCGGCGCTCTTCTCGTTCCTCGGTGGCAGCGACCTCGTGGTGGCCTTCTTCACCGATGTCATCGTGTGGATCGTGGCCGCCGTCGTCGTCTCCCGTCTGGTGGAGCGACGGGGATCGGGGATCGCCCGGCCGCTGATCTCGACGATGGCGCTCGCGGTCGCCTATGGGGCGCTGATCTCATTCGGCCTGGAGAGGGCGTAGGCAGAACGTCACCGTCGACCGTCGTCGAGGATGGCCCCGGTGGCTGCGACCGACATGAGCCCTCCCGCCAGGGCGCCGAGGACGAATCCGACCACCGACGAGAAGATCCCGGTTCCGATGTCGGTCGTGTCGCCGCTACCGACGAGACCCGAGATGACCGAGCCCGTCAGGGCCCCTATCGCCCCGCCGACCCCGCCACCGACCAGTCCGGCGATCACCAGGAGCAGCGTGCGCCTGGCGAACCCGGTCACAGACCGAGCACGGCATCGAGTCCGACCGAAACCCCGGCCATCCCCGGGACCGCCCGAACCGCCGCCAGCACCCCAGGCATGAACGACACCCGATCGGTGGAGTCATGTCTGATGCTCAGCACCTCTCCCGGATTGCCGAGCAGCACCTCCTGGTGGGCGAGCAATCCCGGGAGCCGCACCGAATGGATCCTGGTGCCTCCAACCTCTGCCCCCAATGCCCCGGCCACCTGTTCGGTGGATTCGACCGCGCGCGACCAGTCCCCCGCCATCCGGCCGGCGGTCGCAACGGAGGTCCCCGAGGGCGCGTCGGCCTTGCCGTCATGGTGAAGCTCGATGATCTCGCCTGCCGCGAAGTGGGGTGCCGCCAGCTCGGCGAAACGCATCATCAGCACCGCACCGATCGAGAAGTTGGGGACGACGAGGCAGTTGGGAGGACCCGCGCCCCACCGCTCCCTGAGCGCCTCGATGCGGCGATCGTCGAAGCCAGACGTTCCCACCACGACGTGACATCCGGACTCGCGCCAGCGGTCGAGATTGGCGTCGACCACCGCCGGCAGCGTCATCTCGACCACCACGCCGGCCGCCGCCATCACCGCCGGATCGTCGGTGACGACGCCCCCGGCGACATGGTCTCCCGGATGCTCTGGGTCGTAGAGTGGCCCGAGTTCGAACTCGGGCGCATCGGCGATGGCCTGGGCGATCATGCGCCCCATCCTTCCGGCCGCCCCCGAGATCCCGACCACCGTGACAGCACTCATTGCAGGTGTTCCTCGAGGTCCGCCGAGTCGAACGGTCCCACCGCCCCGATGACCTTCGGACCCGTCAGCAGACCACGCGCCACCTCGATGACGTCGTCGGTGGTGACGGCCTCGATCCGAGATATCCGATCGTCCACGGAGAGGTGCTGCGCCCCCACCATCTCGTCTCGACCGAGCCGCACCATGCGGCTGTTGGCGTCTTCCATCGCCAGCGCCAGGCCCCCCCGCATGGATCCGCACGCCCGCTCGAGCTCGTCCTGGGTGATCCCGTCCCTCGCCACTGCGGCGATCTCCGCCCTGATCAACTCGAGCACCGTGCCGGCCTGTTCGGGGGTGGTCCCCGCGTAGACGCCCCAGGCGCCCGCATCGGCATAGGAAGTGCGAAAGGAGTAGACGGAGTAGGCCAATCCCCGCTCCTCGCGGATGGTGGTGAACAGCCGCGAGGACATTCCTCCGCCGAGCACCAGATTCAAGACCTCGAAGGCCCAGCGTCTCTCGTCCGACCGGTCGATTCCCGCTCCGCCGATCACCATGTGGGCTTGCTCGGTGTCGCGCCGCACCAGATGGACGCCCTGCTCGACCCGAACGGAGGAGAACTCGTGGTCCAGCGGCTCTCCGGCCCAGTCACCGAACACCCCCTGGACCTCCTCGACCACCTGGTCGTGGTCGACCGATCCGGCGAGGGCGATCACCGTCGAGCCCGCCCCGTACCGTCGCTTCCAGTAGCCGGCGATGTCGTCGCGGGTCATCCCCCGAATCGATTCGCGAGTGCCGAGCACGGGTGCCTCGAGCGGATGACCCGAGAACAGCCCGGCGCTGAACGCCTCGAAGGCGACGTCGCCCGGATCGTCCTCGCTCATGTTGATCTCCTCGATCACCACCTGGCGTTCTGCGTCGATCTCGTGTGGTCGGAAGGCCGGCCGCTGGAGCATCTCGCCCAGCATCGCCAGCCCCTCGTGGAGATCCTCGTCGAGCAACCGGGCCCAGAAACAGGTGTGATCTTTCGAGGTGAAGGCGTTCGATTCCGCTCCCATGGCGTCGAAGCGCTCCGAGATCTGCCGGGCCGAGAGCGTCTCCGACCCCTTGAACAGCAGGTGCTCGAGGAAGTGCGATGCGCCGGCCTCGTTGGCGTTCTCGTCTCTGGTTCCCGTATCGATCCAGCACCCCACGGCCACCGAGCGGATGCCTGGCATCGTCTCGGTGATGATTCGGAGCCCGTTGGGGAGCGAGGTGAGGCGGTAGTGCATCGTCCCGCCCATGCTACGACCTCCGACACCGGGACCGGCAACGTCGCACGTCACACGTCACACGTCCCACGTCACACGTCACACGTCACACGTCCCACGTCACACGTCACACGTCACACGTCACACGTCACACGTCACACGTCACACG
>DATCZS010000020.1:0-19942 GCA_036525795.1 Acidimicrobiia bacterium
GGATGCGGCGTGCCGGGTCGCCGGTATCGGAGCGGCGATCAACATCGTCCCCTCGACTGCGACTCCAGCCAACCGCGAGCGTGGCGACGCTGCCAGAGCACAACGTCGCCACATGCGCAACGGCGGCGCTGTCCCGTGTCCGGGAGCGGGAAGTGGTGTCCGTCGAGCGTCGGATGCCACGGGAGATCGACCGTCCCGTCGGTTCGGCGCAGGAGAAGTTTCGCGTCCGCCCGGCGTGGGCGGCCGGGACACTCGGGCTCTCGGGAGTGAAAAAACGCCCCCGGACAGGGAAGTCCGGGGGCGTGTGTGCCTCGAGGCGCCCGAGGGGCTCAGCGCTCGATCCGGCGGGAGGCCAGCAACCAGAGGGCGAGCCAGCCTTCGCCGATCATCGAGGGGAGCGCCACCACGGCGAGCATCACCGGAGCGATGCCGGTGTAGTCGGAGAGGGTGGCGTGGGCGACCGTGTCCGCCACATAGGCGGCGCCGGCGACCATCAGCAGCCGGCCGAGCGCGTTGGACACCATTCCTGAACGGATCACCAGTCCGCCCAGCAGCACCAGGTGCACGCCGAAGGCAGCCAGACCTACCAGCCAGGTGGCGTTGAACGACTCGAGGGCGAGCATCACGTGGGCCTCGAGCTGAGACGAGCCGAGCGCCGCGGCGTAGTCCGGGTTCCCCACCATGTGCAGTACCTGGAAGAAGAACACCAGGGCGACGCCGAGGAGCACCGTGTACACGATCCGCATCCAGGCGGTGAGGAGCGACAGGTCGCGGTTCACACCGCGGAACACCACGTGCAGCGCCCAGGCGATGACGACGTCGAGGACGAAGACCGCCAGAAAGGCGACGAGCCCGAGCCGGAACAGACCGATCGACTCGGTGATGTTGGCGACGGTGGCGGTGGGGTCCGCCTGGTCGACCAGGCCCTCTCTGACCGTGAAGTTGGCGAAGATCGCCAGACAGAAGATGAGGACGTAGCCGGCTCCGGCGATTCGGGCCGCTCGCCGGGGCGAGATCGGCTCGTCGGTGGTGGTGGTGGTGGTGGTGGGGCGGGTGATGGTCTGGGTGGTCATGATGCGCTCTCCTGGAGTCTGGTCGTACTTAGTACGAGTAGTGGACGTACCCTACCCGTACTTAGTACGATGTGTCAAGACCGAGAGAGAAGAGTTCTTCGCATGGCCGAGACGCGCCGACAGACGCTGACCCGGGAGCGGGTGGTGGAGGGAGCGGTGGTGCTGGCCGATGAGATCGGGATCGAGGCGTTGACGATCCGCAAGCTGGCGGCGGCGCTGGGAACCAAACCGATGACGATCTACCACCACGTGCCCTCGAAGGACGAGATCGTCGACGGAATGGTGGAGATCGTGTTCTCGGAGATCGCCACACCCCCGGAGGACGAAGACTGGAAGCCGGCCATGCGCATCCGGTGTGTCTCGGCCCGGGAGGTGATCACTCGCCACCGATGGGCCGCCCCGTTGATGGAATCGCGCACGTCACCCGGACCCGAGAATCTCGGACACCACGAGGCAGTGCTGGCGTGCCTGCGGCGAGGAGGGCTGAGCTGGCAGATGACGGCCCACGCCTATGCCGTTCTCGATGCCTTCGTGTACGGCTTCGCCTTTCAGGAGGCCACGTTGCCGAGCCAGATGGACGGCGAGTTCGTCGAGGTGGCCCAGGACATCGCCGCCGCCTTCGACCCTGAGTCCTTCCCCCACCTCGTCGGCTTCACCGTCAACCACGTCTTCCAACCTGGCTACGACTTCGGTGACTCCTTCGCGTTCGGTCTCGACCTGATTCTCGATGGGATCGAGCGTGCCGCGGGGAGCCACGCCTGATACGGGAACAACCGGTGGAGCGCCGGGGTTCGCCTCGACGAGAGCGACGGAGAGAGTGACATGTCATTGCAGGAAGAGCTGGCGGCCCGGGTCGGAGGAGCGAAGAACTGGGATCCGGAACGGAAGGCCGCATACCAGGCACAGGCCGACGCGCTGGCGGCATCCGACATCCTGGAGAAGGCGCTGCGGACCGGCGATCGAGCCCCGATGTTCGAGCTTCCCGACGCCTTCGGCACCATCGTGCGGCTCGCCGAACTGTTGGAGCGGGGGCCCGTCGTCCTGTCGTTCTACCGAGGGTCGTGGTGTCCGTTCTGCAACCTGGAGCTGCGTGCGCTCCAGCGCGAACTGGAGTCGGCCAGTGCCGCCGGGGTGACCCTCGTGGCGGTATCGCCCAACACGCCCGACATGTCCAGGGAGCTGCTCGAAGAGGGCGGGCTCACCTTCCCCGTCCTCTCCGATCACGAATGCGGCGTCGCTTCACAGTTCAACCTCGTCTACGAGATGGTTCCGGAGCAGGTGGAGTACTACCGCAACCACGATCGCGACCTCGGCGAGATGAACGGGACGGATACCTGGTGTCTTCCGGTCCCGGCCACCTACGTCATCGATCGGGACGGGACGATCCGCTACGACTTCATCGACCTCAACCATCGGGTTCGAGCCGAGCCGTCCGAGGTCGTCGCCCTCGCCGCCTCCCTCCGCTGATCCCGGCCATGCGCGTCTGGACCGGACGCCGATGACGACGGCATATCTCGCTGCCGGGGATCACATCCCGACCCTCGCAGAGGAGTTGCGCAGGGCCGGGGTTTCGGTTCGAGCCGTACACGGAAGGCTCTTCATCAGCGATGACGACCCGTTCGACGCGTCGTGGGCGGTGAACACCTGGTACGACGCGGTCGAACTGCCGGTCGCATCCATCGGCGACGCCGCCACCCAGCTACGCGCCCGGCAGCGGAGCTGGGCGCTCTATGCCCCGGCGCACAGAGGACGGGCATCGCTGATCGCCGGCAAGCTTCCGCCGTTGTCCGGCCGCCCGCTTCGTCCAGGTGAGCACGCGCCGACGAGCCCGCTTGGCTCGTGGACCCTGCTCAGGCCCGATCTCATCCTCGCTTCCGAGCGATGCTCGAGCCCATTCCCCAACGGCGAGGTTCCGCTGGCGGAGCTCAAAGTGGGGCCGCCCAATCGGGCCTATCGCAAGCTGTGGGAGGCCTTCGTGGTGCTCGACCGCTTCCCGTCGCCCGGCGACGTCGCAGTGGACCTGGGCGCCAGTCCCGGCGGGTGGACCTGGCTGCTGGCCGAGTTGGGATGCCGCGTGATCGCGGTCGACAAGGCGCCGCTCGACCCGGCGGTCGCCGCCATCGATGGGGTCGAGTGGCAGGGGAGGAGCGCCTTCGGGCTCGAGCCCCTCGAACTCGTCGGTGATCGGCCGCCGGCATGGGTGTGCTCCGACATCGCCTGCTACCCCGAGCGGCTCTTCGCGCTGATCGACCGGTGGCGGCAGCTCGATCCCGCGCCGGCGCTGATCTTCTCGGTCAAGTTCCAGGGGCCGACCGATTTCGGGGTCGTCGACCGGCTCCGCGATCTGCCCGGAGCGCGCCTCGTGCATCTCCACCACAACAAGCACGAGTTGACGCTGCTGATGGACTGACCCGGCGCGGCGGGCCGGCGGTCAGGCCGGGATCAGCGCCTGATGCCCAGCACACGACCCACCCGATCGTGGCGCGGCTCCAGGTCGTGAGCCGAGGCGAGTTCGCCGAGCCGCGCCTGGAACTCGGGGTCGAAATCGACGGTTGCGCGCGTGTCCATGTCGACGTTGATCCCGAGCAGCTCGTTGGTGGCGACCACCGTGTCCTCGGCGTCGTACATCGTGTGGAAGTAGTGGATCCGCTTGCGGTCCCAATCGACCAGCCGGGTGACGATCCGGGCCTCGTCGCCCACGAAGAGCTCGGCCAGATAGTCGATGTTGGCCGCCAGGGTGAACACCGACCTGCGCCGCCGGGCGACATAGTCCTCGCCGATCCCCAGCCACTCGTAGAAGGGGTCGGTGGCGACCACGTCGAACGCCACCATGTAGAACCCCATGTTCATGTGGCCGTTGTAATCCACCCATTCCGGCTGCACCGTGAACCGGAACTCGGGAATCGGTTCCATCAGTCGACGATGGCGACCGCCCGCGTCGGCCCTCCGTGGGCGCCCACCACCTTGAGGGGGAATCCGACGAACGTGAACCGGGTGCCCACCACTTCGGTGAGAATCAGGTTCTCGTAGTGGGTGATGTGTTCGCGCCGGCCCATCATGTGGATCGGGTAGGTGGTCGAGATCGGGTTGTCCGGCGTGGGCGAGTCGACCCCGAACGCCTTGATCCCCCGCTCGACGATCCACTCGGCGGCGTCCGCTCCGAGCCCGGGGAAGTGCGAGAGGTACTTCGACTCGCCGGCGTACTTGTCGTAGGTGGCGGTGTAGAAGAAGCACAGATCGCCGCGGTTCACCTCGAGTCCGGCCGCCGCCAATCCTGCCTCGATGTGGTCGGGGGTGATGTCGGTCTGCTCGGGCACCGAAGAGACGTCGACACACACCGCCGGTCCGTAGAAGAGGTCGAGCGGCATCTGGTCGATGGTGGACGCACTCGGGTCGGGGTCGAGGTGGCTGAAAGAGTCGACATGGGTCGGTCCGTTGTCGTTGAGCATGAAGCCCCACGTCTGGAACGAGAACCCGCTGGTGAACCGTGGGGCCGTCTCCTCGTGGGTCGCGTGCTGGAAGGTCACCGTCTTCAGGTGGCCCGGATAGACCCTCATTCCTTCGTAGATGGGCTGGGACAGGTCGATCAGTCGCGGCATCGGTGGTTCCTCTCTTTCTCGTTCAGTACATGACCACGCCGGCATTGACGTTGAGGTCGGCTCCGGTGAGCCCGGCGGCGCGGTCCGAGGCCAGATACACCGCGGTGTCGGCCACGTCCTGGGGGTCGGTGAGCCGTCCCATCGGTGACTGGGACTCGAACTCTGCCCGCACCGCCTCGGCGGTGACGCCCCGCGCCTCGGCCTGCGCCTGGATGACCCAGTCGAGCCGGGGTCCCGCCACGAACCCGGGAGAGATCAGGTTCACCCGGATTCCGTGCGCGCCGGCCTCCAGCGCCAGGGTCCTGGTGAATCCGACCAGGGCGGCCTTGGTGGAGGTGTAGGCGCTGCGCCCGAACAGCGGCCGCTTTCCCGAGATCGACCCGATCACCACGATCGAGCCTCCGCCGCCCTCGATCATGGTCGGGATGGCGGCGCGGGCGGTGAGGAACACGCCTTTCACATTGACGGCGAACGTGGCGTCCCACTCGTCCGGATCGAGCTCCCACAGGCGCCCGCTGGGGCCGCCGATCCCGCTGTTCGCCACCACCACGTCGACGCCGCCGAACGCCGATCGGGCCTCGTGCACCATCGCCTCGACGCTCGACAGGTCGGTCACGTCGGTCTCGACCACCAGGGGCAGGCCTCCGGCCTGTCTGACCTCGGCGGCCACCCGTTCCAGATTGGCCGCATTCCGGGCCGCCAGGACCACGGCGTCGCCCTCACCGCCAAAGGTTCGGGCGATCACCGCGCCGATCCCCTGGCTGGCTCCTGTGATCACCGTGACTCGTCGATCACCCATCGAGATGCTCCAGTACGTCGGCGAAGTACTCCGGGTTGAGACGAAGCCGGGCGCTGATGGCGTGGCCCTCCATCAGCTCTGCGTCCGCCACCACCGCCGAGTGCTCGGCGACCGCCACCGATCCGGCCGGAGTGCAGCGCTGGGTGGTCACGGTCTTGAGGAATTTGCCGACCCACAACCCGCCGGTGTATCGGGCCGCCCGCTTGGTGGGGAGGGTGTGGTTGGTGCCGATCGCCTTGTCCGAGTAGGCGACGGTGGCGTGCGTTCCGATGAAGAGGCTCCCGTAGTTGGTGAGCCGGTCGACGAACCACTCCGGGTCGGAGGTCTGGACCTCCAGGTGCTCGGGAGCGATGTCGTCTGCCACCCGCCGCATCTCCTCGTCGTCCTCGCACAGGATGACCGTTCCGAAATCGCGCCACGACACTCCGGCGATGTGAGCCGTCGGCCATCCCTCCAGCCAGCGATCGACCTCGCGGATGGTGGCCAGCCCCACCTCCTCCGAAGTGGTGGCGAGGATGGCGGGGGAGGTCGGACCGTGCTCGGCCTGGCCGAGCAGGTCGCACGCCAGCACCGCCGGGTCGGCCGACTCGTCGGCGATGATCATGATCTCTGTCGGCCCCGCCAGCAGGTCGATGCCGACGGTCCCGAACAGCTGCCGCTTGGCCTCGGCGACGTAGGCGTTGCCCGGTCCGACGATCATGTCGACGGGGTCCGAGTCCTCCAGTCCGAACGCCATTCCGGCCAGCGCCTGCACGCCGCCGACGCAGAACATCTCGTCCGCCCCCGACTCGGCCATGGCCCACAGCTGAGGCCGGTGCATGCCGAGCTCGTCCCGGGGAGGAGCCGCTCCCAGCACCCGGCCCACGTCGGCCACCTTGGCGGTGGCGACCGTCATCACCGCCGAGGCGATCAGCGGGTAGTAGCCGCCTGGCGAATAGGCGCCGACGCTGGCGACGGGGATCCACTTCTGTCCGAGCAGCACGCCGGGCTGGGTCTCGGTCTCGAAGTCCACCAGCGTCTGGCGCTGGAGCCGGGCGAATCCGACCACCTGGTCGATGAGGAACCGTGTGCTCTCTTCGACGGTGCGGTCCATCTCCCGGTAGGCCCGGTCGATCGCGTCCTGCGGCACCCGGAAGCTCGGCGGCGACCAGTTGTCGAACCGCTCCGAATACCGCCGGACGGCATCGGTCCCATCCCGGGCGACGTCGGAGATGATCGTGCTGACGGTGTCCCGGATCTCCTGTGTCACCTCCTCGGGAGGTGGAATCGGCTCCTTCAGATAGCGCATCCGGCTCCAGGGGTCGGGGAGGCTGATCCTATAACTTGCAGGATGGCCGGGGCGCCGGGAACCGTCCGTTCTCGAGCGAGAACGGGTTCAGGAGCGAAGCTTGGGCCCCACCAGTCCGGCGATGTGGTCGCCGATGGCGAGAGACGCCGTGGCCGCCGGGGAGGGGGCATTGAGCACATGGACCGACCGATCCGTCTCGACGATGGAGAAGTCGTCCACCAGTGCCCCGTCCGGGGTGACCGCCTGGGCGCGGATGCCCGCTCCCCCCGGTTCGAGGTGCTCTGTCCGGATGGCGGGAAGGAGCGAGCGCGCCGAGCGCGCATAGGTCGATCGCCACGTCGACCGCCACGCCTCGGCTGCCCCCGTTCGCCAGAACCGGCCGACGAGTCTGCGGAAGCCCGGGTAGGTCACCGTCTCCCACAGATCTCTCCAGTCCGGCCCCGCCCCGCGATAGTGCTCGCGCCCGAGCGCCAGCACCGCGTTCGGTCCCACCTCCACCGACCCGTCGACCCGCCGGGTGAAGTGCACCCCGAGGAACGGGAATCGCGGGTCGGGAACCGGATAGATCAGCGCCCGGACCAGGGGGGCCGCCTCGGGTGTCAGCGTGTAGTACTCGCCCCGGAACGGGACGATCTTCACCGGTGAGTCGAGACCGGCCATCTCGGCCACGCGATCGGAGTGGAGCCCGGCACAGTTGACCAGCATCGTCGCCCTGATCGGGCCGGCATCTGTGAGGATCTCGGCTCCGCTCGCCTCCAAGGAGATGGCGGTCACCCTGCGTCCGGTCAGGATCTCACCGGCGAGGTTGTCCGCCAGTCGCCGGGCCACGGCGGCGTAGTCGGCGACTCCCGCCTCGGGCACGTGGAGGGCCGCCACCCCGGTGGCCTCCGGCTCGAACTCGGCGATCTCCTCGGCGGCCAGCCGGCGAAGACCGATGAGACCGTTCTCCGTTCCCCGCCGGAGGAGCTCTTCCATCGCCGGGATCTCCTCCGGACGGGTTGCGACGACGATCTTGCCGGAGCGGGCGAACGGCAGTCCCTCCGACTCGCAGAACTCGGCCATCCTTCTCTGGCCGGACACGCACAAGCGGGCCTTGAACGAACCCGGCTTGTAGTAGAGGCCGGAGTGGAGCACACCGCTGTTGTGCCCGGTCTGGTGGAACCCGACGGTCTCCTCTTTCTCCAGCACCACGATGGAGATGCCGGCGAACCGCTCCGCCAGGGCGGTGGCGGTGGCCAGCCCGACGATGCCCCCGCCGACCACGCACACGTCATACATCTCGCTTCTCCCGCCTCGGCTTCCGGCAGGTTTCTAGTCTCCACGACGGAGAGGAGCGAGCCGAATGAGCCATCACTACGAGCACGTCCACGCCGAGGGGAACGATCCGAAGTTCAACATGCCATACACCGCCGCCATCAAAGTCACCGAGGGCAGGCTGGTCTTCGTCTCGGGGGTGACGGCGGCGCCGGTGTATCACAGCCATCCCCACGTCGCCGCAGAGTTCGACGACATCCCCGAAGACCCGGGGGAGCAGGCCGAGCGGGCGATGGACAACCTCGAGGCGGTGTTGGCGGCGGCGGGCGGAACGCTCACCGACGTCATCGATCTGACCCGGTTCATGGTGGCGGTGGGGAACAGCCAGGATGCCATCAACCGGGTGATGGCACGGCGTATGGGCGAGCACCGGCCCGCCAGCACCTCGGTGGAGGTGGTCCGTCTGGCCACCGATCCCCGTCTCGTCCTCGAACTGCGGGCGGTGGCGGTGGTGCCGAGTTGAATGTCCCCCACGCCGCGGGGGACATTCCTCAGTCGAGGGCCTCGCGGAGATAGAGCCAGTCGCGGGCGAAGCGGTAGGAGTGGCGGGCCGGAGGCTGAGGGGCCTGGGTCTCCAGCCAGCGCACGATGCCCGGGCCCGGGTTGGAGAACTCGTGGACGCAGCCCACTCCTGCGAACGCCACGTCACCCGGCTCGAGGGTGTACTCGACCCCGTCGAAGCGGGCGATCGTCGTTCCCTCCTCGATCATGTAGGTCTCTTCCAGCGGATGGTCGTGGGCGCCGGCGACTCCGCGCTCCTCGTACTGGACCATGAACATGGTCTGGAGGTGGGCGCCGAGGTCGGAGTCCACCATCATCTTGACGGTGATCCCGCTGTAGACGAGGAGCGCGGTGCGCATGCTGGCCGACACCGCCAGGAGATCCTGGGTCTGACGGCCGGCGTCCATGTTCGAAGGGGCGATGTGGCCGAACGAACGGGTGCGCGGATCGCGGGGGTCCACCGGGGTGGGCTCTCCGTCGGCCCCGGCTTCGACGAAGAACGTGTCACCCTCGAAGTCGGGCTGGGGCTGGGGAGCCAGCATGTCCGCCCACCGGGCCTCTTCCCGTCCGGCGTTGCGCCAGCGATGCGGACTGCCGACCGGGATGATGCCGTAGTCGCCCGGTGTGAGCCGGGTCGATCCCTCCACCGTCTCGACGACCACCTCGCCCGACAGGACGTAGAACGACTCCTCGAACGAATGCAGGTGCTGGTCGACCGACCCCCCCGGATCGAGATAGTTGACTCCGAAGCCCGTGTGGACCGCCCCAGGGGTGGTGTGGTCGACTGCCGCCCAGCGTCGGTACCCGGCGCTGCGACCGTCGAAGGCGCCCGGCACGACCGGCGCCGCCTCCGATGCCCGCTTGACGATGTGACGTGATTGCATCTCGGCTCCTCCCGACCCGGGGATTCAAACGTTTGCAGGAGGCGGTAGCTTAGTGGCGCCGCCTTCGGGCCCGAGGGCCGGGCGGACAGGACAGGAGGAACGGATGGAACACGCGGCGCACGCTCACCGCTCGCCCCGAGCCCTCGTTCGGCCGGGTCAGGTGCGTTTCGAACCGGTCGACGGGGTGGCGGACGGGCTCGAGGTGGGGGTGATGGTGGGGAGGGAGCAGGGTGCCATCCACCTCGAGTCGGCGATCTCGCTCCTCCATCCGGGCGGACGCATCGGCGGCCACCGCCATCCTTTCGAGGAGTCGTTCTTCGTCCTCGAGGGGGAGGGGCTCTTCGCCGTCGGCGACCAGTCGTTCCGGCTTCGGGCCGGTGATTTCGGGTTCGCCCCCGTCGGCTACCCCCACGCCTGGGCCAACCCCGGCGACGGTCCGCTGCGCTGGCTGAGACTGCGCGCCCCCCAACCGCGTCCCATCGGCGACACGTATGCGACCTACCGCCATCCGGAGATGGCGGTGCCGGCCGACGGGGAGCGGATCGAGGTCGAGTCGGCCCGCCAGCGCTACGTCGGTCACTTCGAGGACTCCCAGCTGCCGGCTCCCGGCCCGATCGCCATGCCGGGTTACGCCGGGTACAACATCCGCAACGTGTCGATCAGGATGCTGGTCGATGCCCTCCTCGGGGCCAGGCACCACACGCTGTTCATCGTGCAGTTCGAGCCTTCCACCGTGCCGGAGGGGATGTCGGCCAAGGAGCATTTCCACCCCTTCGAGGAGGTGTACTACTTCACCCATGGGGCGGCGGACGGCCTCCTGGCAGGCGAGTCGGTGCATCCGGTAGACGGCGACTGCGTCTTCGCCGGCGTCAACACCTCGCACGGGTTCACCAACCGGGGCGACGTCCCGATGCGCTGGATCGAGGCGCAGGCCCCGATGCCTCCGTCGATGCACGGCACCCTGTTCGAGGCCGACTGGGCCCACTAGCGGGCGATCAGCCGCCGTCGGCCCCTGCCGTCTGCGTGCTCGCAGTCCGTCCGGGAACGGCATGCGGCTCCGGTGAGGATCCCGGCGCCGTCGGGGTGGATGGCGAACGGCGCGTTCACCACGTTGGCCCCGACCCATGCCCCCGACCCGGCTACCCAAGACGACCGCCCTGGGTCCCGGCGCCTGCAATCGTTTGACAGGGGCCGCAGACCCGGCGCTTGACATGGGGCGCATGCCTGGGTTCAATCGTTTGCATTCGTGCCGGGACGGCATCGAACTACAGAGGAGGAAGAGATGGGTCGAATTCGAGAGCGGCGGCGCACGTCTTGGGGCCTGGTCCTCGTGCTGGCGTTGGTGATCGCGGCATGCTCGGGTGGCGACGACGGGGCAGATGAGCCCGCCACGACCACCACGGCGGCTCCCGCAACCACCGCAGGAGGGTCCGAGGACACCACGACCACGACCGAGGCGACGGCCGAGCCGTCCGGAGATCCGATCGTGATCGGAAGCACCCTGTCGCTCACCGGTGGACTGGCGCCGACGGCCGCCATCCACAAGGTGGCGGGAGATCTGTTCGTCGAGCGCCTGAACGAGAACGGCGGCCTTCTGGGGCGTCCGGTCGAGTGGCTGGTGCTGGACGATGAGTCCACCCCCGACCGGGCGGCTGCGTTGTACGAGCGGCTCATCACCGAGGACGGCGTCGATCTGATCATCGGCCCCTATGGCACCGGCAACATCACCGCCGCCATGCAGGTGGCAGAGCGCTACGGCTACGTGTTCCCGCAGCACACCGGAAGCCTCACGTACGCCTTCAGTTACGAGTGCCAGTTCCCGGCGTGGCCCACGGGTCGCAACCCGAACCTCACCAACCCGAACCTGGTCTACGACTCCCTCGATTCGTCGGGTGTCGACGTCAGTTCGGTGGCGTTCGTGGTCAGCCAGTTCCCGGGCACGATGTTCATCGCCTACGGCCAGCCCGACACGGACGAGGGCGGGGCGGTCAAGATCGCCGAGGACCGCGGCTACGACGTGGTGCTCGACATCAACTACCCGCTCGGCACCACCGACTGGGCGCCGATCGCCGCCCAGGTGCGTGACGCCGACCCCGACTTCCTCTTCATGGGAGCCATCGGTGTCGACGGCCCGAACCTGATCGCGGCGATGGACGCACTCGGCTACCGGCCGCCGAACATGTTCTTCCAGTGGCCGGCCCCCGGTCCGCTGCTCGGCGCCAACGCCGACGGAGCACTGTCGGTGACCGCATTCGAGCCGCATGCTCCCTTCACCGACAACCCGACCGACGCCGCCATCGCCGAGGCGTTCTCCGCTGCGGCCACCGAGGCAGGGTTGCCCTATCCGGCCTTCGAGACGCAGGCGTCCGCATCCTGGGCGGCCTGGCAGATCCTCGTCGCCGGCGTGGAGGGTGCCGGTTCGCTCGACAACGGCGAGATGTGTGACTACCTGGTGAACAACCAGATCGAGACCGTGTTCGGCGAGGTCGACTTCGGCACGGAGTCGAACAACTACTACGGCGACATCTCGTATGTGAAGCAGATCCAGGACGGCGACTGGTTCGTCGTGTACCCCACGGACAAGGCGGCTCCCGGCCGCAGCATCGTGGTCAACCCCGGCGAGTGATCGTCGGTAGAGGACCGACCACCGCCCGACGGCTCAGCCGTCGGGCGGTGGTCCCTCACCCGGGGAAGATCCGATGACCCTCTACGTCCAATCGATCGTCTCTGGCATCCTCGTCGGAGGCGTGTACGCGGTGATGTCCCTGGGCATGTCCCTCAGCTGGGGGGTGCTCAAGGTGATCAACCTCGTGCACTTCGCGTTCATCCTCTTCTCCGGGTACGTCACCTACGAGCTCTCCACCACCTACGAGCTCGACCCCTTCGTGGCGATCCTGGTCGTCGTTCCGGTCTTCTTCCTGGCCGGGATGGCGCTGCAGTGGGCGTTCGAGAAGACCCGGATCAACGAGTTCGAGTCCCTTCTCGTGACGTTCGCGCTGCTGCTGATCTTCGAGTCGATCGCCCGCACGATCTGGTCGGCCGACTTCCGCCAGATCCCTGCCGAACAGAATCCCTACGTGTCCGACGCGTGGTGGATCGGCGACATCGCGCTGCAGACCCCGCGTTTGGCGGGGTTCGTCGTGGCCGTGCTCGTCACCCTCCTCACGATGTTCCTGCTGGATCGCACCTACTTCGGCAAGGCCGTGCGCGCCCTGGCAGAGGATCGGGAGATGGCCGTGGCATTCGGCATCGACAGCTCCCGGGTCTCGATCCTCCTGGCCGGGATGGCGGCCTCCTTCGCCGCCCTGGCGGGCGTGTTCATTGCCATGAGCCACGCGCTGACCCCCGGGCTGGCGGTCGAATGGTTCGCGATCGTCTTCCCCGTCGTGATCCTGGGTGGCCTGGGGAGCACCAAGGGTTCGCTCGCCGCCGGAATCATCATCGGCGTTGTCGCGGCCGTGGCCACGGTGGCGGCGGGGCCCTCGATGGCGCCGCTGATCACCTTCGTGATCCTCATCCTTACGCTGCTCTTCCGCCCGCAAGGCCTGTTCACCCGGGGTGCCGCATGAATCGCTATCTGCGGGGGGCGATCGCGTTCGTGGTGGCGGGAGCGGTTCTGTGGTTCTTCCCCAACCTGGCCGAAGCCGCCGACCTGCCGATCTTCTACCTGCTGTTCGCCTACTTCGTGTTCTTCTGGACGGCGCAGGCGTCCTCGTGGAACATGTTCACCGGGTACTCGGGGTACTTCAGCTTCGGGCAGGGTGCTTTCTACGGGGCGGGCGTGTACACCGCCGCAACCCTCACCGCCAAGCAGGGGTGGCCGCTGCTCGCCGCCGTCCCGGTCGGGGGCCTCATGGCGGCGGCGCTCGGCGTGTCCGTCGGGTTCGTGGTGTTCCGCCTGCGTCAGCTCCGGGGCGAGATCTTCGCCCTCCTCACCCTGGCCGTCGCATTCGTGGTCGCCGCATTCGCCCGAGTCGTCCCGTCGATCGACGGGGGCAACGGCATCCCCATGAACGACGTGGCGGTGCCGGAGTCGCTCGGCAGCTTCCCGGAGATGATGTACCGGATGGGATTGATCGTGGCCATGCTCACGCTGTTCGTCGCCTTCGCCCTGCGGCGCTCCCGGCTGGGGTGGGGGTTGTTCTCCATCAACGACGACGAGGACGTGGCAGAGGCGCTCGGTGTGCCCACGTTCAGGGCGAAGATGGCTGCGCTGGCGATCAGCACGTTCTTCGCCGGCCTCTCGGGGGCGGTCCACGCCATCCAGATCGGCTACGTCACCATCGAGGACGTGTTCAACGTCAGGGTCCCCCTGTTCGTGATCATCATGAGCGTGCTCGGCGGGATGCGCCACTGGATGGGGCCGGTGATCGGAGCCATGGTGATCTTCACTCTGACCGACCGCCTCAACCGGGCCGAGCTCGACGTCTTCGGCCAGACCATCAATCTGGAGGCGTTCAACCAGATCATCATCGGCGGCCTCCTGATCCTCATGGTCCTGCTGGTGAAGGAAGGCCTGTATCGCCGCATCCAGACTCGGCCCTGGCTGGCCCTCGGCGGGCTCGCCTTCGGGGTGACGCTGGCCCTCGTGTTCGGGGGAGAGGCGTCACCCATCTCGAAGATGGCCGTCGGCATGGCCGGGGCGATCGCCGCAGTGCTGATTCCGTTCTATCGGCTGAGAAGATCGGCGGCGGCCGACCTCGAGGAGGCAGGGGAGGTCGTGCCGTGAACGTGATGAGTTTCTCGGGCATCGAAAAGCACTTCGGCGGGATCACCGCCCTCGCCGGTGTCGATGGAACGGTGGAAGAAGGCGAGATCCTGGGACTGGTCGGACCCAACGGGTCGGGCAAGTCAACTCTCATCAATGTGCTCAGCGGCTTCTTCGAACCGTCCGCCGGCACCATCAGCTACGCCGGCGAAGACATCACCGCCACCGCCGCCCACCAGCGGTTCCGGGCCGGCATCGCCCGCACCTACCAGATCCCCCGCCCGCTGTCGGAGATGACGGTGCTCGAGAACGCAGCCATGGCGCTGATCTTCGGGCGCGCCAAGATGGCTCCAGGCGATGCCCAGGATGCGGCGATGGAATGGCTCGAGTTCGCCTCCCTCGACCGCTATGCCGGCGATCCGGTGTCCCGCCTGAACCTGCACCAGCTGAAGTACCTGGAGCTGGCGAGGGCGCTCGCCTCGAGCCCCAGGATCCTCTTCCTCGACGAGGTCCTGGCAGGGCTGAATCCCACCGAGATCGAGGAGTCGATCGGCATGATCCGCCGGATTCACGACCGGGGGGTGACGCTCGTGGTGGTCGAGCACGTCGTTCGGGTGGTGACCGCCCTCTCCACCCGCATCATGGTGCTGGACCAGGGGCTGAAGATCGCCGACGGGGTGCCGGACGAGGTGATGGCCGACCCGGGTGTGGTGAAGGCCTATCTGGGTTCGAGGTGGGATCATGCTTGAGGTCAGAGGTGTGGCGGCCGGATACGGCCAGGCGGGGGCGCTGTGGGACGTATCGCTCCGCGTCGAAGACGGCGAGGTGGTCACCATCCTCGGTCCGAACGGAGCCGGGAAGTCGACGCTCGTCAACGTGCTCGGGGGCCTGCACCGCGCCTCCGGTGGAAGCATTCAGCTCGACGGTCGGGAGTTGGGCGGCGTCCCGGGGGACGAGGTCTGTGCCGCCGGGATCGCGGTGGTGCCGGAGGGTCGAAGGGTGTTCCCCACGATGACCGTGCTCGACAACCTCGACGTCGGCGCCTACCACAAGGCGGCCCGCCTCCACCGCGACGAGTCATACGCCCGGGTGTGCGAGATCTTCCCCCTGCTGGCGGATCGCTCCACCCAGCTCGCCGGCAGCCTCAGCGGGGGCGAACAGCAGATGCTGGCGATCGGCCGGGCCCTGATGTCCCGGCCGCGGCTGCTGCTCCTCGACGAGCCTTCGCTCGGGCTCGCCCCGGTGATCGTCGAGCAGATCTTCGAGGTCGTCCGGCAGATCAACCAGGCCGGGACCTCGGTGCTGCTCGTGGAACAGAACGTGGTCGACGCCCTCGAGCTGGCGAATCGGGCATACATCCTGGAGGAGGGGCACATCGTGCGGGAAGGGCTACCGGCCGAACTGCTCGCGGACGAGGGTCTGCGCGCCGCCTATTTCGGGATGTGATGACCATGCGCGATCGAGTGTTCGCAAACGGGCGCATCTGGACGGGGAGCGGGCACGTCGAGGCGCTGTCGGTGCGCAACGGAAGGGTCAGGGCCACCGGTGACGCCGAGTCGGTCCGGTCGTCCGTCGACGCAGACGCCGAGATCTTCGATCTCGAAGGCAGGACCGCGATCCCCGGACTGATCGATTCCCACGTCCACGTGCTGCGCGCCGGGGTGCACTGGAACGACCTGGTGCGATGGGACGACGGGGTGGCGACGCTGCGCGAGGGCCTGGACCGGATCACGGCCGCCGCCCGGCGGCTCGGACCGGGAGTGTGGCTGAGAGTCCTCGGCGGATGGCATCCGGGTCAGTTCGCCGAAGGCCGGGGGCCGACCCGACAGGAGCTGGACGCGGCTGCCCCGGACAATCCGGTCTACGTCCAGCTGCTCTATGAGGATGCGCTGCTCAACTCGGCTGCCGTCTCTCTGGCGCTGGGGGATGGCGACCCTCCCGGCGGTTCGATCGAGCGGGACGCGGCCGGTGCCCCGACAGGGCGGATCCGGGGCGCAGGTGCCTTCGCGATGGTGCTGAGCCAGATCCCCCCACCGACCGTCGCTGCCCAGCGGGCGTCGACGAGGGCGGTCATGGCCGAGTTCAACGCCGCAGGCCTGACCGGCGCCGTCGATCCGGGCGGCTTCGGGGTCACGCCCGACTCCTATCAGGCGCTCTTCGACGTGTGGCGTGCCGGCGAGGCCACCCTCCGAACCCGCCTGTATCTGGTGCCCCCGACGCGAGGCAACGAGGTGGCCGAGATGAAGGACTGGATCCGGTTCATCCAGCCCATGTTCGGCGACGACATGCTCCGGTATGTCGGAGCGGGCGAGATCCTCACATTCGGCTGTCACGATCTCGAGGGCTTGACCGATTTCCGCGTCGACCCACATGCCAAGGGCGACCTGCGGGAGATCGTCAGGGCCCTGGCAGGCGCCGGATGGAACGTCCACATGCACGCGGTGCTCGACGACACCGTCGCAGAGGTGCTCGACGTGTGGGAGGAGGTCGATGCCGAGATGGGGCTCAACGGCCGCTATTCCCTCGCCCACATCGAGCCCATCACCCGTCGGAATCTGGAACGGATGAGCGCTCTCGGCGTCGGGGCAGGCATCCAGAACCGGATGATGTTCCGGGCGGCCGACTCGGCGGAGGTGTGGGGTGGGGACGAGGTGATCGTGCACTCGCCGCCGCTGCGCGACATCCTCGACCTGGGGATCCCGCTCGGAGCCGGCACAGACGGGACGGTGGTGTCGCCGTTCGACCCGTGGCGCTCGATCTGGTGGCTGGTCACCGGGGGGTCGGTGGATGGTGCGCCGGCACGGGAGGAGCGGCACAGGCTCACGGTGGAGGAGGCCCTCCGCGCCTACACCGCCGGCAGCGCCTGGCTGGCGCTCGACGAGGACCGGCTCGGCCGTCTCGAGGCAGGCATGCTGGCCGACGTGGCGGTCCTCGATCGCGACCCCTTCTCGATCCCCCCGGACGAGCTGGCGCAGGTGTCAGCCGACCTCACCATGGTGGAAGGCCGCATCGTCCACGCCGCCGCCCCGTTCGCGGGAGCAGTCGAGCGGTGAGATGAGTCACCCCCACGTGACCGGCCGGATCGCGACCGGGCGAGGAGACGGGAGTCCGCCAGGCTCAGCCGCGCAGGGCTTCGGCGAGGGCGCTCATGTCGCGCTGTCCCAATCCTCTGCCAACCGCCTCACGGGCCGCGGCGAGGTTGGTGTTTCCCTGGGGCATCGGCGCACCCACCCGCTCGGCCAGGCCCAGGATCAGCTCCAGGTCCTTGACCACCAGGTCCAGGGCGAAGGCCACCGGCGTGGTGTCCGGTGCCAGGAACGCCTGGGTCTTGTATGCGACGAAGGGGGCACCGGCGGCGCTGTTGGCGAACACCTCGTACGCCTGCTCGCGGGGAACGCCCGCCTTCTCGGCGAGGACCAGCGCCTCGGAGAGCGCCTGGTTGATGGCGTGGACCAGTCCGTTGACCGCCAGCTTCATGGTCGATCCGTTGCCGGACCCGCCGAGGTGGTAGATCTTGGCGGCGAGGGCTTCGAGGACGGGGCGGGCAGCGTCGAGGCCCCCCTCATCACCCCCGACCATGATGGTGAGGCTGCCCGCCTCCACGAGCGAGACCGAGCCGGACACCGGGGCGTCGAGGAGAACCGCTCCTCCGGATTCCACCGCGGGCCGGATCTCGGCAACCGTCGACGGGTCGATGGTGCTCATCTCCAGCACCACCTTGCCTGCGGTCAATCCTTCGACCAGGCCGTCCGCCCCCAGGTACGAGGAGCGCACGGCTGCATCGTCGGCGAGGATGCTGATGATCACGTCGGCCGCGGCGGCCGCTTCGGCCGGCGAGTCGCTGACCGTCGCCCCGAGCTGCGAGCCGAGGGCCCGGGCCCGCTCGATCGTCCGGTTGGAGAGGGTCACCTCGAACCCGGCGCGGGTGAGGGTCCCCGCCATGGCCGCTCCCATGCGGCCGACTCCGATGATCGCGACGTTCTGGGTGTTCATCTGGTCTCCTGTCTGGGGTCGGTGTCTCGCCGGTTTCGGGTCGAGAGGCATGTGGCGGGTGGCGTTGGATCGGACTGTGTCCTTGGTGGCGGTGAGGAGGGGTGCCGGCCGTGAACGCCCGGGTGACCCTCCACGACGTGGCTCGCGAGGTGGGCGTCCACCCGTCGACCGTGTCGCGGGCGCTGGACCCGGAGCGTTCGACCCTGGTCAAGGACTCGACGAGAAAACGGATCGAGGAGACGGCCGACCGGCTCGGATACCGGCCGCACATGATCGCCCGCGGCCTGCAGACCGGCCGAACCCTCACCGTCGGCGTCGTGATCGCCGACCTCGGAAACACCTACTTCACGCCCATCATCCACGGCCTGACCGCAGGCCTCGAGACCCACGGCATGATGCCGGTGATCGCCGAGACCCAGGACGATCACCAGCGCTTCGCCAACATCCTCGACCACATGCTGGGCAGGCACGTCGATGCGATCGTCTCGCTGGCGTCGCGGGCGGGCGACCGGGCGATCCTGGAGGAGGCATCGCGCCACGTGCCGGTGATCATCGCCGGGCGGCCGCTGGCGCACACCACCCTCCCCCAGGTGATCCAGGACGACAGGAGGGGCGGAGTGCTCGCCGCCGAGCACCTGATGGAACTGGGCCATCGTCGTGTCGTGCAGCTGCGCGGTCCGCTCGACGTCGAGAACTTCGCCAGGCGAGCCGAGGGGTTCTCCGAGGCGATCAGAAGCGGCGGCGCCATCGAGATCGGGATGGAGGTATATGCCAGACGCCCCGTGATCACCGAGGGCATCCGCCTGACCGAGATCCTGTTGAGCCGGGGTCCCCTCCCCACCGGTGTCTTCGTCCACAACGACCTCATGGCGCTCGGTGTGCTGTCGGTGTTCGTCGAGAACGGTGTTCGCGTTCCGGAAGACGTGTCGCTGATCGGTCACAACGACCTGCCGATGATCGGTCACGTCAACCCTCCGCTCACGACGATCCGCTCTCCGGGCTGGGATGTCGGGGTCCGATCCGCCGAGCTGGTCGAGCGTTTCATCGCCGGCCAGCCGGTCGAGGATTCGGTGCTCGAGCCGCTGCTGGTGGTCCGGGCGTCCACCGCACCTCCGTCCTGACGCCGTCAGAGACGGCGGTGCATGTGACCGCCGTCGACGTAGAGGTTGGTGCCGTTCATCGCCGGGTTCTCCAGGAGGAACCTGACCGCATCGACCACGTCCTCGGTGAGCACGGGGCGTCCGGTCGGAGTGTTCTCGAGCACGTTCTTGCGCATGGCTTCGTTCCCCTCCCAGTACCAGGTGTCGAGAACGATCCCCGGGTGGAGAGCGTTCACCCGGATCGGACCGAGTTCGAGTGCGAGGGTTGCGACCATGGTGTGGACGGCGCCGTTGACGCTGGTGACGATGGTGGAGCCGACGTACGGCCGCTCCTTGGCGAGTCCGCCGAACAGCACGATGGAAGAGTCGTCGTGCATGCGGTCGAGCAGCTGGTGGATGGCCTCCGGGTAGCCGACGACCTTGATGGTGGCCAGCGTGGTGGCGCCCACGATGTTGAACTCCTTGACCTGATTGCGGTCCCGTTCGACGGCCGGGATCACCAGGTAGTCGACCGGTCCTTCCACCGGCGCCAGGGAGGCGGCGATCGAGGCCGGGTCGGCCAGATTCACGGCGATTCCGTGGGCATCCCCCCCGACGCGCTGCGCCGCCTCGTCGGCGCGGGTCTGGTCGCGACTCGACAGGTAGACCTTGCGGCCGGCGTCGGCGTAGTGCTTGGCGATGGA
>DATCZS010000021.1:0-5289 GCA_036525795.1 Acidimicrobiia bacterium
GGGCCCGGGACAGACGCGATCGCACGGTGCCCACCGGAACCTGGAGATGGTCGGCCATCTCCTGGTAGGTGACTCCTCCGATGGCGGCCAGCATCAGCACGGCGTATTCGTCGTCGCTGAGAAACCGGAGCGCCGCTTCGAGGTCCTGACGCCGCGCCCCGGCATCCACCCGCGCCACGGCCTCGACCTCGAACCCCGTCGCGATCGCATCTGCGGCGGACCCGTGTCTGAGGATGGCACGGCGACGGCGCGCGGCCTTTCGGACGTGTTCGCGACACACGTTGGCGGCGATGCCATAGAGCCACGGCAGCGCCGAGGGATGCCTGCCGTCAAACCGGGCCCGGAGGCCGAATGCGCGGACGAAGACCTCTCCGGCCACGTCGGCGGCGTTCGTCGCCCCCACTCGCCCGGTCGCGTAGCGGACGATGGCATCGAAGTGACGGTCGAAGACGACCTCGAATGCCTGCGGTCGCGCGCGTGACGTGGCGATGATCTCGGCATCGGACCGGGCTTCGAGCGCCATGCGGCCAGCGTACCCCGGCGGCGGGAGGTTCGATCGATTGACACCGGGTGCCTGGCTGGGCATACTCCCGAACTCTTGACAACGCGCTCATCCAGAGCGGTGGAGGGACAGGCCCTGTGAAACCGCGGCAACCGGCCGGAACGACCGACGAGGTCGTCCGGATCACGGTGCCAATGCCTGATCGATGAGTCGCCTCGGCGGTCCTCCGCCTCGGCGCTCACGAGCGCCGACCTGCGAGGAGATGGACATGCCAGATCGAGACTCGACGAGCCCGAGTGCGAGCTCGCGCTCGAACGGTGCCGGACGATGTGGTCGTTGGTGCCACGGTGCGGCGGGTTCGATGCAGATGCCCCGCTCTCGGGTGGTCCACCACGGCGTGCGCCGAAACCCGCCGCCACCCGAGAGGTCCAGCCGGCGGGAACGATCTCTCACCATTGACACACCCAGCAGATGACGAAGGAGACACGAAACGTGACATACCGCTACGAGACATTGCAGGTCCACGCCGGCCAAGGCCCGACACCCGGCACCAACGCCAGAGCAGTTCCGATCTACCAGACCACCTCGTTCACGTTCGACGATGCCGACCACGCCGCCCGGCTCTTCGGGCTCCAGGAGTTCGGGAACATCTACACCCGGATCATGAACCCCACCACCGACGTCTTCGAGCAGCGGGTGGCAGCACTGGAGGGAGGGGTGGCGGCGGTCGCCACCAGTTCGGGCCAGGCGGCCCAGCTGACCACATTCACGACCCTGCTCGAGGCGGGCGACCACCTGGTGAGCACGAGCTTCCTCTACGGCGGCACATACAACCAGTTCAAGGTGGCGTTCCCGCGTCTCGGCCTGAATGTGTCGTTCGTAGACGGTGACAATCCCGGCGACTTCGAAGCGGCGATCACGCCGCAGACGAAGGCCATCTACCTGGAATCGATCGGAAACCCGCGCTACAACGTTCCCGATTTCGAGGCGATCGCCGAGGTGGCCCACCGCAACGGGATTCCCCTCGTGGTCGACAACACCTTCGGCTGCGCCGGGTACCTGTGTCGTCCCATCGACCACGGGGCCGATATCGTCGTGCAGTCCGCCACCAAGTGGATCGGCGGGCACGGGACGTCGATCGGAGGGGTGATCGTCGACTCGGGCCGGTTCGACTGGCGCAACGGCAAGTTCCCCCTCTTCACCGAGCCGGCTCCCGGGTACCACGGACTGGTCTTCACCGACGTGTTCAACCCCGAGTCGGACTTCGGCAACATCGGGTTCGCGATTCGAGCCCGGGTGGAGGGATTGCGGGACCTGGGTGCGGCGCTGTCGCCGTTCAACGCGTTTCTGTTCCTCCAGGGTCTCGAGACGTTGAGTCTCCGCGTGCAGCGTCATGCCGACAACGCCCTCGAGATCGCCCGGTGGCTGGAGTCACATCCGCGCGTGTCGTGGGTGAGCTATCCGGGCCTGGAGAGCCATCCGTATCACGCAAACGCCGTCAAGTATCTGCGCAACGGGTTCGGCGGAGTCCTGTCGTTCGGTGTGGAGGGGGGCTACGAGGCAGGTCGTCGGTTCATCGACAACACGCAGTTGGCGTCGCACCTGGCCAACGTCGGGGACGCCAAGACGCTCGTGATCCACCCGGCGTCGACCACCCACCAGCAGCTGTCCGAGGACGAGCAGCGTGCCTCTGGCGTCGAGCCGGACCTCGTCCGGGTGTCCGTCGGCATCGAGCACATCGACGACATCAAAGAGGACCTGGATCGGGCGCTGACCGCAGGCGCGTAGGTGTACGCCGGGGGGACTCCATGCGGGGTCCCCCCGGTCCGGCTACATTCGCCTCCGATGGAGCTGCATCCCCTCACGGCGGTGTCACTGGAGACGCTGCGCGTGCCACACGAGGTGCTGTCGTGCGATCCGGCACTCGCCGATACCGCAGCGTTCTGCGATGCCTACGGGATCGACCCGGCGGACTCCGCCAACACCATCGTGGTCTCATCCCGACGGCCGCCCGGCGTGGAGGTGGCGTGCGTGGTGCTCGCGACGACCAGGCTCGACGTCAACCGGAGGGTGAGGTCGATACTCGATGTCCGGAAGCTCTCGTTTGCCTCCGGGGAGCGGACCGCGGACCTGACGGGCATGATGATCGGGGGCGTGACCCCATTCGGGCTGCCGGACCATCTCAGGGTCCTGGTGGACGAGGCGGTGATGCACAGGCCCCGCATCGTGCTGGGCGCCGGTACCCGCTCGGCCAAGCTCCAGGTGGAGCCCGCCGCGCTGCTCATGCTCCCGACGGTCGAAGTCGTCACCGGGCTGGCGATGCCGGCCGACGACCGTCCGCAGTGACCGCCGGAGGTACCGAGAGGAAGCGCTCACCCTCCCAACAGGACGAACGCACGGACCAGGGCCGGGTCGTCGCCTGCAATGGGGGGCTTCGTGATCAGGATGTCCGGTGTGACGCCACTCGCCCCGACGTCGCGCCCGTCCGCGGTCGACCAGCGCGAGGTGGTGACCCTGAACTGCCCGCCGTTGCGGGCCGGGACCACGAACTGAATGGCGTTCTTTCCGAATGTCCGGTCTCCGATCACGGTGGCCCTGCCCGCTCCTTGAAGGGCGGCAGCCACCACCTCGGCCGCCGACGCAGTGCTCCGGTCGGTGAGAACGGCCAGGGGTATTCCGGGAGCGAGGCCCCCTTGGATCACCGGCCAGGTCGTATCTCCTTTTCTGCCAGTCTCGACCAGCACGACCCCGGAATCGAGGAACTGTGAGGCCACCGCCTGGGCGGCCGCCAGCAGGCCACCAGGATTGGACCGCAGGTCCAGGATCAGCCCCCGGCTCGAGGCGACTGCCTCGGTCGCAAGGGCCCGACCCAGCAGCTGGGCGGACTCCTGGGTGAACTCGTTCAGGCGGACGTAGACGATCCCGGCAGCCAGCTCCTCGAACTCGATCGGATCGAGCCGAATGTCCTCATGGACGAGGGTCTTGGCGAACACCCGGTCATTTCGAACCAGTTCCAGGTTCAGGGAGGTGCCGGGGAAACCGTACAGAAGTGCCAGCGCCTCGTCCGGGGACAGGCCTGTCAGGGAGCTCCCGTCGATCGAAACGATCACGTCCCCGATCACCACTCCGGCCCGCTCTGCGACTCCGAAGGGGAACACGCCGGACACGCGAATGCGGCATGCCGAAGAGATCGGGCCGCAGGCCCCGCCCTCTTCGTTGCGCACCGTGGCCGCCATCCCCAGCGTAGGTACGATGCCGCCGCCCAACTCGTCGAGACGATCGGCGAAATCGGGCGCGATGTAGGAGGAGAACGGATCGAGCCCGTAGCGGAACATGCCCTGGACGGCCGCCTGTACCCTCTCTTCCACCGATCCCATGCCTGCCCGAGCCCCCGTCAGGATCGGCTCGCACAGCGTTGCGAAGGCGGCATGCGGAAGCACGCACCGCAGGGAATCGTCTGCCGGTGTCCCCTGATCAAAGGAGGCCGACTCGATTCCCAGCAGGGCGGCGGCCGCGAGGCCCGCGGGATCGGGCTCGGCCACGTGATGGTCGGCGATGACTTTGGCTGCTTCGCACAGCAGCGTCCACGCCCGCGGGACCGCGCCCCCGCAATCCTGTGTGGAGAACTCGAATGCCGGGATGGTCGGCGCCGGCAACGTCACTGGCGCCGCCGCCGTGGTCGAGGTCAGATCGGCCCCCGTGCTGCCGGGAGCCGCAATCTCATCAGCCCCGCACGCCGTCGCCATCAGCACCGATACGGTGAGACACCAGAGGCGTCTCACCGTTCGCTCGCCCGGTGCCCGGCCCGACGTATCACGAACCCGAATCCGACGATGCCCACCAGCGCAAACGCAAACCACTGCACCGCGTACTCGAGGTGGGGCCCGTCGTCTGTCAGATCCGGAAGCGGGCCCGTTCGGGGCGAGCCCATCGGGGGATCGTCACTCGTCACCTCGACCCAGACGGGAGCAAGCCGGGGGAACTGCTCAGAAAGTCGCTCGAGGTCGACACGGGCGATCTGGGTGAGCGGGCCATCCGGCTCGGTCGGCCCGACGACGGCAGGGCGCTGGCTCGATCGGATGACGCCCATGACCTCCACCGTGCCCTCGGGCGGGGGTGCCGCGGCCACCGGGGGCGTGTCGAAGGCCAGTGGAACCCAGCCTCGATCGACCAGGATCGTCGTGCCGTCTTCGAGCAGCAGCGGCGTCAGCACGTCGAACCCCGGGCTCCCCGCCCGGGCCTGGCCGCGGAGCAGCACCTCGGCCGATGCATCGAAGACCCCGGTTGCGACAGTCCGCCGGAACTCGAGCGAGTCGACGTCGCGCCCGGCGGCTTCGAGGAAGACGGTGATGTCGCCGACCTCGGAAGCCAGTCGCTGCGCCCTGATCTGATTGTCGGCCACCACCTGGCGATGGCGATCGAGTTGCCACAGGCCGAGGTTCACGAACGTGACGGAGATCACCGTGACAGCCAGGGCGGCGAGAATCCATCGCGGTCGAGCGAGAAACCGATACATGGCGCCATTGAAGCCGACCCCGGGGAGTTCGCGAACCCGACGGCCGGAGGAGGACCGTCAGGCGGCGCCGGTCTTCTGATCCGACTCGACCGCGTGTCCGGCCAGAAGACGCGCGATCTCGAGCGGATCGGCGTCCGCCGTCCCGGCGACCGCCACCGGAAGACTGATCCACTCCCTCACCTGCCGTTCGGAGGCCTCGCCGGCCTCCAGCATCACGCGGGCGAGATCGTCGGACCAGAACCATGCCATGGGAGCCTCCGGGGGTCAGGGG
>DATCZS010000022.1:0-8736 GCA_036525795.1 Acidimicrobiia bacterium
GGCCGCACCTTCGAGAGGCGGGCCCACCGGCCCGCCTCTCTCTGTGTGTCAGTACCGGCGGCGCACCGCCCGCTCCATCTCGCGCTTCTGCTCCCGTTCGCGAATGGCGTGGCGCTTGTCGACGGTTCGGCGGCCCCGGGCCATGCCGAGCTCCACCTTGGCCCGCCCGTCCCGGAAGTAGAGGCGAAGCGGGATCAGCGTCAACCCCTTCTCGGCCAGCTGGCCGGCGATCCGATCGATCTCGCGCCGGTTCAGCAACAGCTTGCGGGTGCGCTCCGGGTCGTGTCCGCCCCCGCGGCTGAACGAGTAGGGGGCGATGTACAGGCCGACCACCCACACCTCGCCGTCCTTGACGTGAGCAAAGGAGTCTTTGATGGTGGCGCGGCCGTCCCTGAGCGACTTGACCTCTGAGCCCTCGAGCACCATGCCGGCCTCGTAGGTGTCGAGGATCTCGTAGTCGTGGCGCGCCCGCCGGTTGGTGGCCACCGTCCTGGTGTTGGGGTCGACCTTCTTCTTGCTCATCCGCGCAGGTATTTCATGGGGTCGACGGCAGTCCCGTTCTCCCGGGTCTCGAAGTGGAGATGCGGCCCCGTGCAAAATCCGGTGCACCCGACGTAGCCGATGGTCTCGCCCCGCACGACGTTGGTCCCGGCCGACACGACGAGCCGTGACTGGTGGGCATACAGCGTGGCCAGACCTCCACCGTGATCGATGACCACCGCGTTGCCGTAGCCGCCATACGGTTCGGCCAGGATCACCCGGCCGTCTCCGGCCGCGGAGATCGGCGCTCCCGACGCGGCAGCAATGTCGATGCCGGTGTGGAGTCGCCTCGTCCCGAAGATGGGGTGGATCCGGTACCCGAACGGCGAGGACAACCGGCCCGACACCGGCCATCCGAGCACCCCCGGCCTGGTTCCGGCGGTGCTCTGCAGCCGGCGCAGTTCGTCCTGGAGCCGGGCGGCATCCGCCTCCAGACCGTCCTTGTGCTCCTCGGCCTGGGCGATCTGGCTCCGGATCGACGAAAGCAGCCCCTTGACCTGCGCCAGCTCGCTCTCGGCGGTCACCCGCAATTCGTCGAGCCGGGCGGCGTCCGAAGCCAGCTCGGCCCGCTCGTTGTCGAGCAGCACCAGCAGGTCTGCCGCCTCGACCCGCCGGTCCTCGACGGCGAGGCGCTGACGGTCCTCTTCCCTCCTCAGAAACTCGAAAGTGTCGAAGACGTCCTCGGTCTCCGAGGCGACGTCGTCGGCGTAGGCGAGGCCGACCGTGGCAGCAGAGACGTCGTCGAATCCCAGCACCAGACTGGTGACGGTGGCCGACGTCGCCTGCATGTACAGCTCGACGGCCTGCATCTGCAGGGTCTCGTGGGCGGCGTGGAGCCTGGTGGTGGTCTCCTCGAGCTGGCTTTCGATCGACGCCAGCTCGGCGACCAGCGCGGCGTAGCGGGCCTCCTCGTCGGCGATCCGCGCCGCCACCGCATCCACCTTCGCCTGAGCCTCGACGAACTCGGCGGTGGTGAGATCCAGGCGCTGCTGGGCGGCCGCCAGCTGATCGCCCACCCGCCGGCTCTCGGCGCGGGCGGTGTTGATCTGGGATTCGAGGGCGCGGATCTCCGTCCTCACCTGCTCGAGTTCGGTCGCCGGGTCGGCTGCCGAGACGGGGATCGCTCCGGCCATCAGCGCCAGGAGCGCCAGCCCGATCGCCGCTCGCCGGATCACGCCAGACCCGGTTTCGCCCCGCCCTCGGCTTCACGCAGATAGCGGCTCAGCCCGACGAAGGAGCCGATCACACCCGCCAGGGCCCCGAAGACCAAGAACAGGATTCCCCACTGCAGGAAGAACGAATCTTCGATCGTGAACCGGATCAGCGAGATGGCGTCGTTCAGACCCGCCAGCCAGCGCGACAAGATCCAGATGACCAGCACAGACAGCCCGGCGCCGAGCACGCCCTCGATGAGCCCCTCGAGAACGAACGGGACGCGGATGAACCAGTTGGACGCACCGACGAGCTTCATGATGGCCACCTCGTCGCGCCGGGCGTAGATCGCCATCCGGATGGTGTTGGCGATCAGGATGACCGCCGACGTTCCCAGCACGAGCGCCAGTCCCAAACCGACCACGTTGAGGACGTTCGAGAACGACGACAGCGATTCGATCTGCGACCCGAAGCTCCGGACTTCCCGGACGTTCGGATTCGATTGGAGCCGGAACATCACGTCGCGGTAGAGGTCGATGTCGACCAATTCGATGCGGAAACTGGCCGGGAGAATCGAAGGCTGGATGCTGGCAACCAGGTCGGGGCGATCGGCGAACAGCTCCTGGAACTCGACGAAGGCGCCCGCCTTGTCGACGTAGCGGATCCCCTTGACCTCGGACCACGCGGACACCTCGTCGAGCAGCACCAGCTGGCCCTCGGTGTCGAGCCCTCCCTGCTCGGGATCCTTCAGGAACGCCACCACGTGGGTTCCCTCCTGCCACGCCAGCGTGTTCACCCGGAGGATCTCGTTGAGCACGAGCGCGCCGAAAGCCAAAGTGAGCGAGAAGAACACCGCGATCACCGCTCCGACCACGACGAGCGCGTTGCGCTGGAGGTTCACCAGCGCCTCCCGAATGAGGAAGGCGAGCCGGCTCACTCCTCCTCCCCCCTCTCGGGGTCGGGGCCCGTCCCGGGCAGCGCCTCCGACGCCTCTTCACCGGCCGGGGGCGGAACGTCCGGGCTCCGCAGCAGGGCCTCGTAGCGGCCCGACCGGTCGTCGCGAACCAACTGTCCTGACTCGATGGCCACCACCCGGCGCTGCATGGCGTCGACGATGGCATGGTCGTGGGTGGCCATCACCACCGTCGTCCCCGTCCTGTTGATCCGATCGAGCAGCTTCATGATGCCCACCGAGGTGGCGGGGTCGAGGTTCCCGGTCGGCTCGTCTGCGAGCAGGATCGGCGGCCGGTTGACGAAGGCGCGTGCCACCGACACCCGCTGCTGCTCGCCCCCGGAGAGCTGACGCGGAAACCGATCCGCCTTGTCGTCGAGCCCGACGAGCTCGAGCACCTGGCTCACCTGGGGGCGGATCACCGACCGGGGCCGGCCGAGCACTTCGAGCGCGAACGCCACGTTCTCTCCGACGGTCTTGTTCGGGAGCAGCTTGAAGTCCTGGAACACCGTCCCGATCGACCGGCGCAGGTATGGCACCTTCCAGCGGGGAAGCCGGGTGATGTCCTTGCCGGCCACCCAGACGGTGCCGCGTGTGATCGGCTCCTGACGGAGCATGAGCCGGATCAGGGTGGACTTGCCCGATCCGGACGGTCCTACGAGGAACACGAACTCGCCTCTCTGGATGTCGAGGTTGACATCCCGGGCGGCGACCGTGCCTCCTTCGTAGACCTTGGTGACGTTCTCGAGTCGGATCACGTGGTTCTCCAGCGCGCGGCCAGATCGCGAAATCGATCACGGGCGCGTGGTTGACAAAACCTGGTGCAACGAGGGTAACAGTCGCACGCGATAGCGCCGTTGTTTGGCGCTGCGGCCCGGGCGGCACGTCTCACGTCACACGTCGCACGTCTCACGTCTCACGTCACACGCCTCACGTCACACGTCACACGTCTCACGTCACACGCCTCACGTCATACGTGGTGACAGGACCGGGACACGGGGACCGGCATCAACCGGCTGCCGCCGCCTGTGCCCTCTCGTGCTGGGCCCGGCGCCAGCGGAGATAGCCCTCGACCAAGAGGTCGATGTCGCCGTCCAGCACCCCCTGGACGTTGCCGATCTCGACGTCGGTGCGAAGGTCCTTCACCATCTGATAGGGCTGCAGCACGTACGAGCGGATCTGACGACCCCATCCCGCCTCGGTCTGCTCGCCGCGAATGTCCTGCAGGTGGGCCTGCTGGTCTTCCCGGGCCCGCTGGGCCAGCTTCGCCTTCAGCATCGACATCGCCCGCACCTTGTTCTGGAGCTGCGAGCGCTCGTTCTGGCACGAGACCACGATCCCCGTCGGGATGTGGGTGATCCGAACCGCCGAGTCGGTGGTGTTGACGTGCTGTCCTCCGGCCCCCTGAGAGCGATAGGTGTCGATCCGCAGGTCGTCGTCCTTGATGTCGATGTCGACGTCGTCCCCCAGGTCGGGCACCACGTCCACTCCGGCGAACGAGGTATGACGGCGGGCGTTGGAGTCGAACGGGCTGATGCGGACGAGGCGGTGGGTCCCTCGCTCTGCCTCGAGAACGCCATATGCCCTGTCGCCCTTCACGCTCAGCGTGGCGGACTTGATCCCGGCCTCGTCGCCTTCGGTGTACTCGTCGACGGTGACGGCGAATCCCTTGCCCGTGAGGTAGCGCTCGTACATGCGGAGCAACATCTCGGCCCAGTCCTGGGCGTCCACCCCGCCCGACCCGGCGTACACGGTGAGGATCGCCGGCGCCTCGTCGTATTCGCCGAAGTACAACGACTCGAGTTCCAGGCGGTCGAGCTCCCGGGAGACCGACTCGAGTTCGACGACGGCCTCGGCCTTCGACTCGTCGTCGCCGAACCCGATCAGCACCTCGGCGTCTTCGAGCGACTGCTCCAGACCACCAACCAGCTCGAACAGGCTCTCGTGGCGATTCAGCTTCTGGGAGACCGTCCGCGCCGTGTCCGGATCGTCCCACAGGTCGGGAGACGCCGCCCGGGTTCGGAGTTCGTCGAGCTCCGAAGCCTTCTGGTCGAGGTCGAGGAACCGGCGCGCCTCGGAGAGCCTCAGAGACAGCGACTCCAGGATGGCGTTCGGGTCGGACGTTTCGAAGCTCATGGGTCAGATCATCCCACGTTCGTCTCGGGTACCACGACAGGGCATCGACGCCGACGGGTCACGCCACGCCGTGGCAGCGCTTGTACTTCTTCCCGCTGCCGCAGGGGCAAGGGTCGTTGCGGCCCACCTTGCTGCCTACGGTCACGGGCTCCCTGGTGGCAGGCTGAGACGCCGGCGCATGGGTGTGGACAGGCTGGGTCTCAGGCTTGGCCAGCTGGACGTGATAGAGGTAGCGAACCGTGTCCCGCTTCACGCCGTCGACGACGTCGGCGAACATGTCGTACGCCTCGCGCTGGTATTCGCTCAGCGGATCGCGCTGGCCCATGGCCCGCAGTCCGATGCCGGCGCGCAGGTAGTCCATGTCGGCCAGATGCTCCCGCCACTTGTTGTCGATCAGCTGCAACATCACCGAGCGCTCGACCTGGCGGAGCACTTCTGAGGTCAACTCTTCCTCACGCTGGGCGTATGCGGCATGGGCGACCTCGAGCGCCCTCTCGGTCACCGTCTCGAGCGAGAGCGGGGACTCGAAGTCCTCCCGTTCGAATTGGATCGGGAAGTACACGGAGAGCTCCCGGTTGAGGCCCTCCCAATCCCACTGCGACGGTGGAACCTCTTCGCCCAGTGCCAGTGCCGCGGTGTCGGCGACCACCGAGTCGATCCACTCCCTGGCGAGGTCGTCTGCCATGTCGCGGCGAAGGATCCCCTGGCGCCAGCGGTAGATCACCTCACGCTGGCGGTTCATCACCTCGTCGTATTTCAGGACGTTCTTGCGGATCTCGAAGTTCTGCGACTCGACCTGTCGCTGGGCGCGCTCGACCGCCTTTGTCACCATCCCGGCCTCGATCGGTACGTCGTCTGGGATGTTCAGCCGCTCCATGATCGATTGGACCTGCGCCCCCCGGAAGCGGCGCATCAGGTCGTCTTCGAGGGACAGGTAGAAGCGCGATTCGCCCGGATCGCCCTGACGGCCGGAGCGGCCGCGAAGCTGGAGGTCGATACGGCGGGACTCGTGGCGCTCGGTGCCGATGACGTACAGACCCCCGGCCTCTTTCACCTTCTCTTTGGCGGGCGCGACCTCATGGGCGAACTTCTCCGCCAGCCTGGTGAGCTCTTCCTCGTACCCCTCGTCGGTGCGGGACATCCCCCTGCGCTTCAACTCGATCTGCGCCATGCCCTCGGGGTTTCCGCCCAGCATGATGTCCACGCCTCTACCGGCCATGTTGGTCGCGACGGTCACGGCCCCCGGCTGGCCCGCCTGGGCGATGATCTCCGCCTCCCGGGCGTGGTGCTTGGCGTTGAGAACCTCGTGCTTGATGCCATCTTTCTGGAGGGCGCGAGACAACCGCTCGCTGTTCTCGATCGACACCGTGCCGAGCAGGATCGGCTGGCCCTTGGCGTTTCGCTCCCTGACATCGGCCACCACCGCCGAGAACTTCCCGTCCCCGCTCTTGTAGACGAGGTCGGCCTGATCCATCCGTGCCAGCGGCCGGTTGGTGGGGATCACCACCACCTGGAGGTCGTAGATCTGCGCCAGCTCCGGTGCTTCGGTCTCGGCGGTACCGGTCATCCCGGCCAGCTTGCCGTAGAGACGGAAGTAGTTCTGGAGCGTGATCGTGGCGAGGGTCTGGTTCTCTTCCTTGATCGCCACACCCTCCTTCGCCTCGATCGCCTGGTGCAGCCCTTCGGAGTACCGCCGTCCTTCCAGCACCCGACCGGTGAACTCGTCGACGATCTTCACCTCGCCGTTGTCCAGCAGGTATTCGACGTCCCGGTGGTAGAACTCCTTGGCCTTGAGGGACACCTCCATCTGATGGACGAGGTCGACGGCGGCGTGGTCGTAGAGGTTCTCGACTCCGACGATCTCTTCGACTCGCGCCACGCCTTCCTCGGTGACGAGGACCTGACGCTTTGCCTCGTCCACCTCGTAGTGCTCCCCCGGTCGGAGCCGGCCGGCAATCCGGGCAAACTCCTTGTACCAGCGGGCGTTGTCCGCCACACGGCCCGAGATGATCAGAGGCGTCCGCGCCTCGTCGATCAGGATCGAGTCCACCTCGTCGACGATCGCGAACTCGTGACCGCGTTGCACCATGTCGGGCACCCGCATCGCCATGTTGTCGCGCAGGTAGTCGAACCCGAACTCGTTGTTGGTGCCGTAGGTGACGTCTGAGGCATACGCCGGGCGCCGTTCGGCAGGCGTCATCCCCGACTGGATCAGGCCGACGCTCAGGCCGAGGAAGCGATGGATGGTCCCCATCCACTCGGCATCGCGGGCCGCCAGGTAGTCGTTGACCGTCACCACGTGGACTCCACGGCCGGTCAGGCCGTTGAGGTACACGGGGAGCGTCGACACGAGGGTCTTGCCCTCACCGGTCTTCATCTCGGCCACCATGCCGCGGTGCAGCGCCCCGCCCCCCATCACCTGCACGTCGAAGTGGCGCTGGCCGAGCACGCGGGTCGCTGCCTCGCGGACGGTGGCGAACGCGTCCACGATGAGATCGTCGACGTCGGCGCCGTTTGCCAGGCGCTCGCGCAACGCCGGCGTCTGAGCTTTCAGCTCATCATCTGACAGGGGCTGAAACGCGGGTTCGGCGGCGTTGACGGCGGCGGCGAGCTGTTCGAGCTCTTTGAGCGCCTTGCCTTCGCCTGCGCGCAGAATCTTCGAGAAGACACTCATGACTACCCCGAGGTTATCGCTCCTGCGGAGATGCGCGGCCGATCACCGCAGGATCCGGCCTCAACCGATGGAGATCAGATCCTCGCGCAAGGCGTACATCACCGCCTCGCTCCGCGAGCGGAGACCCAGCTTGTCGAGGATGTTCCTCACGTGGTTCTTGACCGTGTTCTCCGAGATGAACAACTGCTCGCCGACTTCCTTCGACGTCATGCCTTCGGCGATCAGCTGGAGGACCTCGATCTCCCGACCTGTCAGCGCCGGGCGGCGAGACATGCTGATGTCGCGGTGCTTGAGCAGCTGAGCGACCGTGTCGAAGAGCTTGCCGCCCATGGCAGGAGACACCACCGCGCCCCCGCCGTGGACCTCCTTCAGCCGCCGAACCAGATCGTCCATCGGCGTGTCCTTCACGATGTAGCCGCGCGCTCCGGCCTTGATTGCCTTGAGCAGATCCTCGCCGGACTCCGAGGAGGTGAGCAGCACGACCCTGGACTTCGGCGACGCAGCGATGATCTTGTCCACGACGTCCAGCCCGGAGATGCCGGGCATCAGCACGTCCAAGAGAACGATGTCCGGCGTCCGCTCCCGGCACACCGAGACCGCCGAGAGGGCGTCCGATGCCTGCCCGACGATGTCGAAGCCTTCTGCCTTGAGTGCGGCGACCAACCCGGCCTGGATCAGCGGGGCGTCATCGACGACGACGATGGAGAGTGTGCTCATGCCGGCTCGATCAAGCCCAACTGCCCGTCGCGGCGACGGTAGAGCACGCTGTGCTTGTCGGTGTCTGCGTTGTGAAAGAAGAAGAACGCATGTCCGAGCAACTCCATTTGAAGTGTCGCTTCGTGAATAGACATCGGCTTCATGACGAATTGCTTGAGCCGAACGATCCCGCGCTCCGACTCCTCCGCCTGGGAGGCCACCATCTCGGGCTCGCTGGTCTTGCGATGGCTCGTGATGATCCTCTCCTTGAGGCGCCGAACCGTCTTGGTGAACCGGTCGACGGCACCGTCGAGCGCCGACTCCGGCGTCGCCGCCGAAGTCTCGATCCGGACGACCCGGCCACCGACCGTGCTGGTCAGTTCGAGCCGATACCGGTCTTCGGTGCGCCTCGGATTGGTCTCTTCGATCAGCTCGACGTCGACGGAGCCGACCTGATCGAACACCTTGGCGGCCCGGCCGACCTTTTCGGTGACCAACGAACGGTATTCGTCGTCCAGACCGGTGTTCCTGGCTGTGAGTCGAATTTCCACAAGACCCCTCATCGATTGGCCCCGGCGGATCCTGG